>CAYGVZ010000006.1:0-26843 GCA_964353475.1 uncultured Pirellulales bacterium
CCGCGCACGTCCTGGATGTCTGTGATGTCCTTTATACGCTCACAGAATCCAGTTGTACTAACCGTTACTAAAACCACGCCTGCAAGTATCAGCCGATATTTCATATACAAGCACTCTTAAAATTCGATTATGACCTCGTTTAAGCCGGTCCTTAGAAAGGCCAGACGATGTCGAATATCCTGCCAAGCCAGCCGGGCCTGGTATACGGTTCGGAAACGCCGGCGTTCCTGCTGACAATCCGAAAATCGGCGACCTGCTCGCTCTTTACCGTGTTGTCAAAAATAATATCGCTCGGCCTTACTATGCCGCTGACCTCTATGATCTGGGTGTCTCCGCCGATATTGCGGTTGCGATTGCCCATAACCACAAGGTTTCCGTTGGGTTGAATATCAACAACGGTAACGGTGATTCGGTCTTCAAAGCTGCGTTCATCCTTGTAGTCGGCCTTGCTCTTGAGTTCATTGGATGAGGAGGCGCCGAGGCCGAACTCGCCCAGGTCGGCAAAGTTGCCCACCTTGCCGTCGAACGTCGTCGATTTGTCCGCTTCCTTTTTCAGGTCTCTTTTCGCTTTATTGTCAACCTTGCTGTCTTCGGTAATCTTGATGGTCAATACATCGCCTATCTTCCTGGCGGTATCGTCGGCGTAAAGGTCCTTCATATTCTTGTCCCGCCTTGCCCAGATGGAGCCCGCCTGCGAGCAGGCCGTCACGGACAGAACAAAAAAGACAACGCCCAAAACGACTTTCAAACTTATTGACCTGCCGGTATCTCTGGAAATTGAATGGCTCATCGGCTATCCTTCTAAAAAACTGGTTCGACTGTTCCGTCCTCACCGACCCTGGCGATAATCACCCGCTGTGAGTCAATGTTTTTTATCCTTATGCAATCGCCCGCCCTGCCGCGTTCCATCGCCTTGCCGGTGGCCGTTATCAAAAGAGCGGGGCTGTCAAGGCGAATCACAACATTCTGGTTGCGTTCGACAAGTACGGGGCGTTCGACCGCGGTAATCATCGCTTGTTCAACCACGGTATTGGCCGCGATATTCCGCTTCGCCGCACAGCCATAAGGCGCTCGCCAGCCGGTTGCCTCGGGACGATTCGCTATCACTGTTTCAATCTTCGTGTTTGCCTCGGTCAGGACCTCGCCCGCAGCAACGTCCGCCGTGGCAACCGCCCTGCGACAGCGGTACTTCAAACGAAAGACCACCTCTCGCGTTGTCAGCGTCTTGCCTTCAGATAATATGGATACCTCTACTCTGGCCTGCCCTCCTGCCGGACCTGAAACCAGGCGAGGAGAAAATTTAACATTTTCCTTTGCCAACGGCAGCAGCACGTCCTGTGGAATATGAATCGGCTCGAAATCAGCCGCCTGGCCGTCCCCAGCCGCCTGGGCAAGATACGCCTTCGCCAGTTCCGCTACCTTCGCGCCGGTAATTACCCTCGTATCCTGGCTTACGGCAACGCTCTCCGCGCCGGTGAACGTTACTTCGCCGGTGGGCACGTTACTGGACGCCAGCCGGCTCAGGATTGTGGGTCTGTCGATTACGACTGTCTGACCTGCCATCGCCAGCCGGCCAAGAACAACCTCGCCCGCTTTCGCCGCCAGAACCTGGTCGCCGCCGACTACAGCCACTCGGCCCAAAGTCAGCGACTCCTGCTGAACTCTGACCTGCCTCGGCAGATGTATCCGCAAACCCACGGCATCCTCCTGTGCGGACACAATGGAGATACCCGCCAAGACCAGAACAGCTAATGCAGTAGTCAATCTTCTATGGCTCATAGCACCTCTTACGCCCCGAGCGCCTGTGCCGACTTCAGCATGTCGTCGCCCGCCTTGATGGCGCGGGCGTTTACCTCGTACGCCCGCTGCGCCGTTATCAGGTTGACAAGCTCGGTCACCATCTGGACATTGGACTTTTCGAGAACCGCCGACTGGATTGAGCCGAGACCGCTCTCCCCCGGCGTACCCGTAACAGCCGTGCCGCTGGCATCGGTCTGCGCCAGCAGGTTGTCGCCTTCGCTGGCAAGCCCCGCCGGGTTCGGGAAACGAACGAGCTGGACACTTCCCACGACCGACTGAGTCCCAGTCGGGTCGGTGATATTCACGCTGCCGTCCTTGCCGATGTCTATCCCCACGGCATCGGTCGGTATCGTAATCGCCGGCTCAATCGAATAGCCGCTCACCGTAACAAGCTGCCCATCCGCGTTTACCTGCAGGGCGCCGTCGCGAGTGTACCGCGTCTCGCCGCTGGGCAGCGTTACCTGCAGAAAACCGTCCCCGTAAATCGCAATATCCAGCGGCCTGCCTGTATTCTGTAATTCTCCCTCCGTGAATATCTTTACAGTGGCCGCTGCCCGCACCCCGTTGCCTATCTCAAGCCCGGTCGGCGTCTTTATGCCTGACGCAACCTCCGCGCCGGCCTGCTTCATCTTCACGTAAAGCAGGTCCTGGAAATCAATCTGGCTACGCTTGAAACCGGTGGTATTGATGTTCGCCAGATTGTTGGCAATCACATCGACCATCATCTGCTGGCTTGTCATACCCGTAGCCGCAGTCGAAAAAGCCCTTAACATAAAAGTGGTTCTCCTTACTTTACCCGGCGTCTTTTGACGGGTTGCTTTTCCTGCCGTCTATGCTATCCCATCGCCACGTTCATAATGCTGCTGGAGGCCTGGCTTGCAGTGGAAACCAGCTTCATATTCGCCTCGTACAGCCGCGTTACCATTATCATATTCACCATCTCTTCGACGATGTTAACGTTGGACGACTCCTGAAAGCCCTCCTTGACCACGATGTTCTCGGCGGCGGTCGGCTGCATATCCGGGTCAGGCATCCTGAAGCAGTTTTGACCTACGGGGACAAGCTTGCTCTCGTTTTCCCCAAAATCCACCAGTTGAAATCTGCCCAGGGCAACCTGGCCGGCGCTGATTGTGCCGTCGCCCGAAACCTGTATCTGCATCGTCCCGACCGTAGGCGGAATCACGATAGGCCCGGCGTCCCCAGCCACGACTCTGCCCGTCGAATCAGCTACCTGGCCGTTTTGATTCGTCGTGAACGAACCGTTGCGCGTGTACAGCGGACCATCAGGCGTCTCAATTACAAAGAAGCCCCTGCCGAAAAGAGCAAAATCCAGATTTCTGCCGGTCTGTACGAGGTTGCCCTGCGAGAAATCGAAGACCGAATTCAGGTCAATCTGCCCCGGTGCGTACCCGTCGCCGGCCTTCTGGAGCGACGTTACAAACGCGTTGCAGCGCCGCTTGAACCCGACGGTGCTCACATTGGCCAGATTGTGCGTGATTATCTCAAACTCACGCGTCAACGCCGCGATGCTGCCACTGACCTGACTTGTTATCTCAGGCACTTCTATCACCCTTTCGCGATTGTGGATGCCGCCGACTGCTTCGATTGTTCGGTTCTCTGCGTCAAGGCGCCTGTCTCTAAGCGGACCGACCCGGTCAGACGCATCAACTCGCTCAGGTCGGCCTCGCTCAAGCCGGTCATCTCGACCGTGGCCGACGAACCATCTCCTACTGCACGAGCGTATCTCACAAAACCGATGTCCTCGATTACCCGCGATGACGCGGCGGCACCGGGAACCTCTGCTTTATCGCCAACCTCAAAGAGTATCATCATTCTGTCGCCCGACTTCACGTCGAGCTTTGTCTGGACCACAAGGCGCGTGCCCGCCACCTCGGTAACAACCGCAGCAGTGAATTGGGGTACCGCCTGTATGACGTTACTGCCGGGGGATTGTTCCGCGCCCGGCTGCGCGCCTGCGGCAATTGTTACAACAATGTTCCTCGTGAAAGGAAACAGGGTTATACAAGCGGGGGCGTTGAGCGATACCCTCTTAAACAGCCGACGGTTAATCAGGCGAACATCGTCACTCTGACTAAGGGTTATCATTGTATCTCTGCAACCAATGACGGCTGCACCAAACTCCCAATATGACGCCCCTGACTCATACCTCACCGTGCAGTACTGCCCTGCAGCAATCCTGACCGGCGAGTGCGGCTTGACAGTCATCTCAATGTCATCGCTCTCTATAACAGCGCATTTTACGTCAAACGGCCGGTTGTCGGCGGCAGTTGTACCCGTCAAACGGACCTCTTTGCCCGCCGCAATCTGCCTGCTGCTGATTCCGTTGTTGCGACTGACCTGCCCGATTGACGATACCGACCTGGTGCGATATCCCAGCTTCTCCCGCAGCCGGGCCAGCTCCGCTCTGAGTTGCCTGTTTCGTTCGTCGCTGTCGCCCGCCCTGATGCCGGCCTCAATCAGCCCGGCGGCACCGCGGTCGAATATCCCCCCATCCATAAAAACCGCAGCGCTGTACTTCAGCCCCGCTTTAATCGATATCGCAAGAACCATTTCCGCTTCCCGCTCCGTGAGTCCTTTTCTGCGGGTGTAGTCGGCAAAGGCCCGCTCGGCCGCCCTGAGCCGTGAAACCGCCCGATGCAAACTCACTGCTAAAAACAGCACCCCGAGCGCTATCAGAACTCCCAGCACCACCGTGCTGAACCACGGCGAACCGGCAAACCCGCTGTTGGTGTTAAGCTGCCGCGTGGCGTGCCATCTCTCCAGCGGAGTCAGAAGCACCAACTCCTCTGCTGCAACCGTTATGGCCAAAATCCACACCGCCATCTCAATTTCCCCGGAACGTTAGCTGATAAGACGCGAAAGCTCCTGCAATATCTCGTTCGCAACCTTGATTGTCCTCGCGTTGGCCTGGAAGCCGTTTTGTGCCTGAATCAGGTTGATGAACTCGGACGCCACGTCTGCGTTGGACTTCTCGAGGGCACCACCGTGCACGGAGCCGGCGCCGCCGGTCAGCGCCTGGGTCGCCACGGCCTCACCTGAATTCGCCGACGGGATGTAATAACCGCCGCCGATGTGCTCAAGGCCGGTTGTGTTCTGGAACAGCGCAACTTGCAGAGTAGCGATGTTCTTCTTGACTCCGTTCGAGAAGGCGCCTATCAGGAGCCCCTCGTTGTTGATGGAAACCGTTGACAATCGGCCCGCGCTGTAACCGTCCTGCTCCCTGGCAACTGCGGTTGAATTGCCGGCAAACTGGGTCAGGCCGTCAAGCTGCCCTGCCGTACCCATCGAAATCTG
The DNA here is from genome assembly GCA_964353475.1 of uncultured Pirellulales bacterium. Classification (GTDB taxonomy): domain Bacteria; phylum Planctomycetota; class Phycisphaerae; order Sedimentisphaerales; family Anaerobacaceae; genus CAYGVZ01. Next base: position 5,116 of record CAYGVZ010000006.1, read on the forward strand.
TATGGTCTGTGGATTTACCGTGTCGTGGGCGAACGTAACTTCAAATTCCGCAGCGTCGCCGATTGTTGTATTCAAACCGGTAAATGCGCCCGTGCTCGCATCGAACTCGATGCCCCTGATACGCCTGTTATCCATAGTAAGCTCGGCTATGTTGCCCGTGATTGAAGTCAGAACCATATCCCAGGTGTTGGTTGTGTCTGTTCTGACGAACGCGCCTCCCAGGACGTGCTTGCCGCCCTGCGAATCATAAACGGTGATATTTATATTCTTGACCTCCTCGCCGCCCACCGTTGTCACCTCGAAGTACGAAGGCGTTTCGAGGTCGGCGGTGCCGCTGTTCGCAAACGTCAGCCCGACGTCCGACAAACTGTACCCGCTTTCAGCATCTGTCATCCGCAGCTTGCCGTTGACTAACGAAGCTGTGCCGCTCGTCCCCAGAACGGTATTTATATGGTCCATAAGGTCCTGAACTGTGGTAGTTGCGGTTACACTCAAAGGAGTGAGGTCCGTCAAGACGCCCCCGTCATGGTCGTAGCCGCTGACGGTAATAGTGGCGGAGCTGAGCGTGCCGCTGGTGAACTGGTCCAGCGCGTCCAGCTCAGTCGCAGCCACGGCAACCGTCCCGTTGCCGGTCGTAAAAGCCAAGTTCGACGTCATGATGTTCGTCTGGGTGGTGGACAGGGTGGCGTCCGCGCTAAGATTGCCGGCCACCTTAACCGCGCCCGTTTCATTCGCTGCCATTGCAACGTCATACGGAACGTGAACGTTGCTCTCACCGGGTATCTGGAAGCCGTCTGCCTCGCCCTCTGAGCCGATACGCTGCACACGATAACCAGTGGCTGGGTCAACCAGCACTGAGTCCTGGTCAACCGCATACGCGCCCGCGCGTGTATAAACGTTCTGCTGACCGTCGCTCAATACAAAATACCCCTCGCCCTCTAGCGCCAGGTCAAGCGGGTTGCCCGTATTTACGATGTTACCCTGCGAGACGTTGGGCACGATACCTGAAACGCCCACGCCGCTGCCCATTTGAATCGGGTTTGTACCGCCCGTGTTCGTTGTCGGCTGCGACGCCTTCTTTATGGTCTCGCTCAACAGCTCGGCAAACTGAATTCGGCTGGCCTTGAACGCAGTCGTGTTGACGTTTGCAAGGTTATTGCCTGCAACGTCAAGCATCTTCTGGTGCGCCTGCAGCCCCGTTACTCCCGATGACAACGCAAAACTCATATTTGTGTCTCCTTATATTCGCAATCCGCGATTCAATTTCTGACCGCCACAACATCGTCAAGTGCGACTGCGTTACCGCCTATTGACAGACAGACCTTCCCGTCAATGTCATTGAAAACCTGTTCTACCACTCCCTCAAAAACGGCTGTTTCTTCGTTCTCCGTTTGCGAATAGAACGCGACCGTCTTGCCGACCAGCGAGCCGGCGTAACTGCGCTCGGTCATTTCGAGCACCCTGGCAAAGCTCGCGTTCAGCGACTCAACCTGGCCGAGCTGCGACAACTGCGCAAGCTGTGAAGCCATCTGGTTGTTGTCCAGCGGCTCAAGCGGGTTCTGATTCTGCAACTGCGCAACAAGCAGCTTCATATAGTTCATCTGGATTTCGCTTGCGCTTGTTGCAGTTATAGGCACACTCATAAAAACCTCTTCACTTCCTTTACGTGGCAACCATTGCATCCGCCGCAAACCGGCACACTGCGCACCAGTGCAACTGCCGTGCCAGACAGCAGCTCACTGCCCTCGATTACGCGCAAACTCTTTGTTGCACACGTCTTAGCCCCACGTGTAGAACAACAGCATCACCACGCTGCGGCGGTCACAACAGACCTCCCTAAGGACATTTTTCCCATATTGCGGAAATTTCTTCCTGTTGTGGATTCATCTTCGCACCGCGTCCGCACAGTTGCTCGTTAACGTCCTATAAGCACAGAACACCCCTGCCACGTCCCATAAGATTGGGGACGCACTGATGGGGACATCATTCACCAAAAAGGCGGATAGGCAATTGAGCAGACATCCCCGACCGCCTGAACACGAGCATCGCGCGGTGCGCCAGTGACATCGTGTGCCAGTCCCATAAAAGATTAAAGATGCAGGCAAACCTCTGACGATTTACCGGACATCTATCTTTAACCGTGGGGGTAACGGTTATGATGTATAAGCACCGATGGTTCTACAAAAAATTGTTGTGGTAAGCAAAAGTTCAGACGTCCAGCAATTAGCTCAGCAGACAGGCGAACAGGTATTTATCGCGGACGACTTTTCCGAGACGATTGACATCGCCCGGACAGTTATGCCGAACCTGATTCTCTTGGAGTATGGCCACAACTTATGCGCTGTTCGTGACCTTGTCGCAGCGACCTATAATATTGGGCTGAACGTCCCCGTTGTGGTGGTCGGCGGCGACGGCAACGAAAATACGGCGGCCGAACTGAAACAATGCGGCGCGTATGACTACCTGCCCTCAGCGTCGGACCGGCGCGCACTTGAGAGCACCGCGGAAAGAATCGCCGGCCGCCTTTCAGCCGAGGCACCGGCCAGTGATGACGACTACTTCGCCGCTGATTTCGCAAAAGCCGTCGGCCTTGTGGGCAAGAGCAAAGCAATCCGCAACACGCTGCGGATGCTCAAGCTTGTCGCCGACAGCAATTGTAATCCCGTGCTGATAGTCGGCGAAACCGGCACAGGCAAAGAGCTGGCCGCCAAAGCCGTACATCTGCTCCGGCATCAGGATGAACAGTTTGTTGCAATCAATTGCGCGGCCCTGACCGCGAACCTCCTCGAAAGCGAGATGTTCGGACACGTCAAGGGTTCTTTTACCGGTGCCGACCGCGACAAGACCGGCCTGCTTGAACTTGCCGAGCACGGCACGATATTTCTGGATGAAATAAGCGAAATGCCCCTCGAACTCCAGGCAAAACTCCTGCGGGTCCTTCAGGAAAAAATGTTCAGAAAAGTGGGCGGCATCACTGACCTGGTCTGCACCGCGACGATAATTGCATCGAGCAACCGCGACCTCGGCAGAGAAGTGCAGGCCAACCGCTTCAGGCGTGATTTATACTATCGACTGAACATTTGCCCCATTGTCATTCCGCCCCTGTGCTCGCCGGACCGCAGGCAGGACGTTCGCCTTCTGGCCGACTACTTTCTCGGGGCGTCAACGGTCTGCCCCGCAAAGACACAACAGATAACCGGCATAACCGCAATGGCAATGGAATCCCTGGAGAATCACTGTTGGCCCGGCAACGTGCGGGAGCTGCGGAACGTCGTTGACCGCGCAATCCTGCTTGAGACGACTGATAAAATCGGCCTTAGCAGTGTGATTATCGACCATACTGCACTCATCGACGCGCCTCCAGCAGAAGCCGGCATACAAATGAGAGATTTCTCGCTGGACAAGGCTGAACGCCAGCTAATAGCACGCGCGCTGCAGGAAACCGGCTGGCAAAAAACACGCGCCGCATCGCTCCTCGGTATTACGCGAACCACCCTTTATGCCAAGGTAAAGCAGCACAACATACACCGCGACTGCTGCTCATCCTGTGGTGAGCAGAGTCGAACCTCGCAGACCGAGGACGCCATAGACGCTGAATCACTGCCACAACACGTCCCGGCGGCCTGACTTCGCACCATTCCCCGTAATTGTCCACAAGTATATTGCAGGGCCGTGCTGTACGAAATTCCACCGGCCCGTTTAGATTTCTGACACCCCTCGCAGACCTGCGTGCTGGAGCGATCACATATAATGCGGTTTCAAGCCCTAAATCACGCGCCGACGGCATTTCGACTCGTAACCAAAAGCTGGCACAGTCATTGCAGTTAGTTCTCTAAACAGAAAACTGCGGGCTTGTACTCTGTAAGCAGCCGTAGAACGGCTGCATTGACACACAGCCGCACTCTTTAAGGAACGGCCCGACTATCCGGGGCAGATGCAAAGGCAATGGCAATACTAAGGCGAAAAAAGGTCGTCAAACAGGACCAGGCAGCTCAGCAGCAGGCCCAGTCGTCGGCCGCCGCGCCCACGAACCCGCCCCCAACACCGTCCGCCGCTTCCACTATCCCAGCCGACATGCCGGCAAGCGTGAATCCGGCTGTCAGCGGACCTCCGCCTTTCGTAGAACCAAACCGGCGTCTCGCCGTTATTCAAAGAGTTCTCGTAGTCGCATTGTTCATCACCGCCGTTGTCTTCGTTTACTCACTGGCCCGCCGCGGCGGGTCCCGGCCCCGCGGCGAATCGACCACAGCGCCCCTGCCCGAAGTTACGACCGCCCCGGCTACGGCTCGGCGTCTCGATTCCTTCTCCCACCCCATCTTTGCCTTCGCCGAGACGAGCGAGGGCGGCGCTGGTCAGAAACAGTTGCCCGCCTCGCCGAAGACGGCGAGTCGAGGCGGGCCGCCTCAGGAAGCCAAACCAACAACACCTCCGCCCCAGCCGCCGAGTACGCCGATGTCCCTGAAAATGGCCGAGGACTTGTACCTCAATAAGTCCTACGAGGCGGCATACGCGGCATTTGGCCGACTATTCGAGGGCATCCCGTCTTCAGAAGATGATCTGCTGAGGGACTTTTTGTTGCTGAGAACTGCGCAGTGTATCGAAAAGAAGCCCGACCTTGACTATGCGGGTCAACTGTTCAGAACCGCATCAGAAAGCAAGTCCCTTCCCGTCAGAACCATCGCCAATTATCACCTCTGCCTGATTGACTTGTCGGCAGGTCGTTATCTCAAGGCGCGGACCACAGCGTACAAAGCCCTCGCAACAGTCGGCTGCCTGAGCTTCGACTGGCAATGGTCGCTGTCGTTAGAGAGAAACTGCCATTTTCTTATCGCCGAGGCGGTTACCAGAAACGTTTTGTCCCTTTGCGGGGCGGACCCGCCTCGACTCGCCGTCTTCGGCGAGGCGGGTAAGGACGTCCCCGTGAACCTCTGGCCTCATATCGCGCCTGCCGACCCGTTTGCGGGACTCAATGAAAGTGAACTCAGGAAGGTTTTAGGCGATGGGGCTAAGCAGCTTAACCAAGGCGTTCTCAGCCCGCAAATCACAAGGGTCGAAGGCACTGCCGCGCCCGCCCGCTGGATGGTTTCGTGCGCGGGGCCGTCCCTCGAAGAGCTTGTATCCGCAGTTGCCATCCAGGCAGGCGGCGACGTCCGGTGGTTGGACCAGGCAGCCGGAAAATCCGCCGAACCAGCGGAAGGCGTACGCAACAGGGCCGTCTTCCTGTATATGCCTGCCGCAACGGCCCGGCAGGTTGCAGCAGTCGCCGCCGGATCAGTCGGCCTGATAGCCGACTTCGACCACACGGCCGCGGGTATGATCATCACAGACCCCGCTGTGTACTCCACCCTCTCTGAGCATATATCCCTGCTTACCGACCACGCAATCTCACTCTGGCAGCAGTTTCTGCTGGCCTATTTCGACGATGAACGGCTGCCAAACGCCCACCTCGCACTGGCGATGCTGAACACACAGAAAGGCCGGACGCCCGAAGCCATTTCAGAGTACAAGCTGATTGCGAATCGTTTCTCGAATGCGTCGGTGGCGCCGTTTGCGATGTTCAAGAGCAGCCGACTCAAAGCCGGCATACGGGACTTTTCGGGCGCACGCGAGGACCTCAAGCAGCTCATTGACCTGTACCCTGACAGCGAACTGACAGGTCAGGCCTATTTGTCCCTCGCACAAACCACGCACAGCGCGGGACTGTACGAGGAGGCCGCGCGACTCTACCGCAAGGTTTACTCCCTTGGCCTGTCTTCGCAGGCCGAAGCCGCCGCATCACTGGGAGCAGGCAGGTGCTCGTTCGAGCTAAAGGACTACCGGGCAGCCGTCAAGTGGCTCTCGCAATACATCAGGATAGTCAACGAACAGGCCCGCACAAAATCCCCGGCGACACAGGATACCCCCGTAGCAACCGCGGAACTAAACTCGGCTTACTACGCGATTGGCGAAGCATACCTGGAAATGGGCGACCTGCCGGCTGCCTGTCAGGCCTTCAATCAAACGCTGGTGGCGACACTTCCGAAAGAAAAGTATGTACAGGTGGTGACGGCTCTGGTGGAGACCCAGATTCAGCGGCAGGACTACGTCGGCGCGCTAAGGATGCTCGAAAACATTCATCCAATATCGTTTTCACAAGAGCAGTCGGCACAGTTGGCTGTTCTCAGAAGCACTATCCTGCGCCAAATGGGTCTGACCGGCGAAGCCATAACAATACTACAAGACAAAGCCAAGTACCTGACCGAACCGCAGCAGAAGGCCGTTGTCATTTTAGAGCTGGCCGAGTGCCTGATTGATTCAGGCGACCTTGAGGCGGCAAGAAAAAACCTGGCCGAAGTCCTGGGGCTTGCTAAGCCGGGCGATTTGGCTGAAAAGGCAACGGTCGAGCTTGCAGACGTCTGTCTCCGGCTGGGCGAGGCATCGCAAACCGTTTCGCTTTGCACAAGGGTTCTCGAAACAACCGAATCGCCGCAGCTAAAGCAGCGAGTGGCCTGCCTCCTGGCCGATGCTCACAACAAAGAGAAGAACTATGACAAGGCCGCGTTGGCACTGCTCGGACGATTGAACCGGAACGAACCGGTTCACGAAACCCCGGTCATTAAACAGCAGGAAAAAGTGGAACAGGCACAAACAGGCAATAAATGAGCCGCAGTAACCGAAATCACGATGTAAGTTACAGGCAACCGGACGCAAAAGGTCGGCATTTAAACAACCTGCTGACGCTGGCGGCCTCCTGGCTGCTGCTCGGCTGTTGTGCCTTGCCCGCCGGCGAACTTCAAGACCTCGGCACTCAGCTCGACCCGATGGACCTGCTCTTGCTGTCGCCCATACCGGATGCACCTGAGACAAACACTATCAACACCACAACAGCAGCTATTCAGGGCAGTACTCCGCCCACGGAATCATTGAGAGCAGACATTTTGGCGGCAGATACCGCCGCACAACCAGACACCTATGACCCGCAGGGGCGCATAACTATCCCAACCATCGACAAAGAACTATCTAAGCAAATCAGGCAAATGAGTATCAGTGCACCCATCCAGCCGCAAACCAGCACCGGAACGAACGAATTAGACCGGCTGATAGCGCAGCTTCGATCGCTGGAGATTCAGCCGGCGAGACCACAAGTCGCACCGCCTGCGGCAATACAATCGACCATCAGGAACGACCTGAAAGAGTCAACAGTATCAGCCGAGCCGCCGCAATCGCCGCCGCAGGACCAGCAGGAACAAGAACCCGCTTACCGGCAACTCACGGACAGCACCCTGCAAATGATAAAGGATGCTTGCGCGGACCCGAATCTCCTCGACAATCCCTTTGAGCTGGCAGAGGTGCTCTTCCACAGCGGTCATTCTCAGGAGGCAGGGCTGCTCTACCAGCAGACCCTTAGCCGAATCGACGCCGACAGCAATAATACTGCAACCGACAGGGGCTGGATACTGTTTCAGATGGGCAACTGTCTGCGGAAAAGCGACCCTGCGGCGGCACACAAAAGCTACTTGCAGCTCATTGCCGAATACCCTGACTCGCCCTGGGCCGCCCCGGCCAAGGCGTACGCGGACCTGCTCGACTGGTATCAGCAGGAAAACCCCCAAGCCCTGATTGAAGCATCTAAATCACAAATGCAGTGAAATTGTGGAGTATAAGAACAGTGCCTGAAGACGAAGCAATCCTTGCAGAGCCCGCACAATTAGCCGACTATGTTCCGAACGTGCTCATCGCCGACGGTAACCAGCAGTCCCAGCGCGTTGTGCTTGAGACGCTCGCCCGCAAGGCGATTCGCGGCATAGTCGTGGGCGATGAAAAAGCAGCCCTGGACTTTCTTGAAAAAAGCGATTGTCACCTTGTCTTTGCAAACACCCATATAAGCCCCCGACCGGGTGCAGGCCCCCAGCCGAACGCCGGTTTGTCGTTGCTCAGGAAAATCACGGCCGTCTCGCCGGAACTGCCTGTTATTATGTTCACAAGCCGGCTCGGCGATGACAGCGGCGCCTGGCGCGAGGCGGTCGAGACAGCGGTAAAGGCAATGCGCGCCGGCTGCCGTGACTTCATCATCTATCCATTTGACCGCGCAGACATCACCGCACTGCTCGAAAAATATCTGCCTGTAAACCGCGGCTCAACCATCAACTGTGCGCAGCAGGATATACGAACACTCTACAGGATTGTGGGCAAGAGCCAGGCACTGATACAAACCGTCAACCTCGCAAGAAAAGTCGCCCCAACTTCAGCTCCGGTGCTGATTAGCGGCGAAAGCGGAACAGGCAAGGAGCTTGTCTCGCAACTGGTCCACTATAACAGCAGGCGTTCCGGCGGCCCTTACGTTACCGTCAACTGCGCCGCCCTCAGCGATACGCTGCTGGAAAGCGAGCTTTTTGGACACGAAAAAGGCGCATTCACAGGCGCATATATGCAGCGAAAAGGGCGATTCGAAATGGCGCACGGCGGCACCCTCATGCTGGACGAAATCACAGAAACACCCATTCGATTCCAGGCAAAACTCCTGCGGGTGCTCGAACAGCAGGACTTTGAGCGGGTCGGCGGAAACAACAGCGTCAAGGTTGATGTCAGGATAATAAGCACAACAAACAAAGACCTGCTCTGCGAAGTGGCCGAGGGACGCTTTCGCGAGGACTTGTACTACCGCCTGAGCGCGGTGCGACTGGTCGTCCTGCCGCTGCGAGACCGCATCGAAGACATACCGGAACTGGTCTGGCACTTTGTCAATCTGTATGCCCACCAGGCGCAGCGGCGCATCACTCAACTGGATCCCGCGATGATGGAGGTCTTCCTGAAATACCACTGGCCCGGCAATGTCAGGCAGCTCCGTAACGTCGTACTCACGTCCCTGATACTCGGCAGCGGCGAAACGCTGTCCCTGGCCGACGTCTCATGGCTTTTCGACGAGCTGCGGCAGCCGGCCAAGCACCAGGAACGCACGGACGCCGAGGACGATGACCTTGACCTCGGCGGGCTGCCGCTCGAACGAGTGGAGAGGCAGGCGATTCTCGACACCCTGCGACAGACAAACGGCAACCGTACAAAGGCCGCAAGAATACTTGGCATCAGCGACCGGACGCTGCGGGACAAGATGCGCCGATACAGGCAACAACCCTGTGGCCAGGCGGCAGGTTAGCTATCCAGATGACCACTGACCGAGGAAATGAGAATGGCTGACGAAAAACCAGCGGAAAATCAGGAAAAACAGGAAACACAGGAAAAGCAGGAAACTCAAAAGCCGGCTGCAAAGCCCGCTACATCGTTACTGCCATGGATAATCCTTGCGGTCGTCGTGCTCGCCTGTGCAGGGGCCGGCTTTGGATTAGGCAAACTCTTCGCGGGCAGCGGCAAACCATCGCCTGAAAAGCAGGCCGAGCATCCCGCCAAATCAGTTGCCGAAGAGCTTACATCCAAGGACCCCGCCGCCGCCCAGGAAGACGTGTGGTATTTTGACCTCGAACCGGTCGTCGCCAATCTCGACGAACCGGGCGCAACCCGCTACGTCCAGGCAACACTGACGGTTGAGGTCAGCGGCGAAATGGACCCCGAAAAAGGCGCCGCATTTATGGAGCTGAAAAAACCGCTCCTGACGAACTGGCTCGCTATTTACCTGGCGAGCTTGAACCTCGAAAGAACGCGCGGAGAAAAAAATCTGCAGCGGATTCAATCTGAAATATGCGAGGGCTTCAACGAAAAACTCTTCCCTGATTCAAAACCGTTTATCAAGCGCATCCTGATAAGGGCATTCGCAATACAATGACCGGCGGTATCGACAACCTGAGCAGAGAAAAGATACACCGCCTGCTGGCGGCCATCGGTTCCCGCACACCCGATGACAACAGGCCAATCGAGGCGACCGAATACGACTGGCACCAGCCGCATTGCTTCACCAGCGACCAGTTGAAGAAGCTGACCGAGTTTGCAGGCAAAGCAGCAGCGACCATCGCCAGAAAAATCGGCGTGCTGTGCCAAAGCAACTTTGAGGTCAAAATCACGTCTATCAGCCAGCATTTTGCCGGCAACTTTCTCGGCCAGGCCAATACCGCGCAATCGCAGGCCCCCGATAATTACTACCTGCCGATTGTAACCAGCAAAGAACAGTCCTGCGGATTCCTGAGCATACCCCCGCAAACCGCCAACGTATGGGCTACGCAGCTTCTCGGGGAGGCCGCCGCAAAGGAAAATACAGACATGTCTCTCTCCAAGCTCGAGGAATCGCTGCTGCTGGATATGGCGATACTGGTGGTACAGTCGCTCAGTGAATCCGACCCCAACTGCACTGTCCGTCCGCGCGCCAACGCTCTGACTAACCGTATGCCTCTCGAGCTCAAAGGCACTGAAGAATTCTGCAAGATAAGTTTCGCCGTACGTAAGGACGCCTCGCAGAATAGTTCAGATGCTCACATCCTGATACTCTGTGAGACGCTGACGCCGGTAGTCGGAGAAACCACAGCAGGCGAGCTGATACCCCCAAAGGATCTGCCGAAAGTTATGCTCAGCCACATAGAGAAGATGCCGGTTGCGGTCACGGCGCGATTAGCCACGGCGGCGGTGACGGTGGAGCAAATGATTGGGCTGGCGGCCGACGACCTGCTGCTGCTGGATAAGAAAATCACCGAGCCTATCGAACTGATTGTGGAAGGCCGAACGCTCTGTCACGGCCGATGCGGAAAAACCGAAGGAAGTTATGCCTTCGTAGTGAATGAATCGTTCTTTACGGCGTTGCAGGCATAAACAGGAAATATCTGTACGCAGAAGGAAGACCAGAATATGGCGGAAACAACTCAAGTCGCAGAACAGGCAATGGATAATCAGAACAGCCCGCCTGCCGCGACACAGGCCGACCCGCCTGTTGGCGAGGTCTCGCTGAAGGCGGACTCAAAAACCCACGCCCAGGCCGCTGACTTCCCCGAAGCTGCCGATGCAGGCAGCACGGGTGCAGGCGGAAGCATCGACATACTGCTCGATATGAACATACCCGTCACTGTTACCATCGGCACGACCCAGATACCAATACGGCGGCTCCTTCAGCTCGGCCCCGGCTCGGTGGTAAAACTAAACAAACCCGTGGACACACCGGTGGACCTCTACCTTAAAGACACCAGGTTTGCAACAGGAACGGTTGTGGTCGCGGACGGCCGCTTTGGCGTCAGGATAAAGCAGATTTTTGCCGCCTCTGAGCCAAAGCCGGGTCAGTCATCTGAACAGGGATAGATTCATTTAACAGGGCGAACTGCAAATACGGAAGATTAGATGGCTGCAACAACTCACGAAAAAACAGATGCACCGGCGCTGCTTGACGGCCCCCTGGTAAACCACAGCAACACCTTTATTGCGCTCGGCATCGTCGCGGTCCTCGGCACTCTAATCATCCCGCTGCCGACGCCCGTGCTGGATATGCTGCTGGCCTGCAGCTTGTCACTGGCAATCGCCATTCTGATAATAACGCTCTCATCAAAAGAATCGCTGGAACTATCCACTTTTCCTTCGCTGCTGCTGTTCACCACGCTCTTTCGCCTTTCGCTCAACGTGGCCTCAACCCGCCTGGTGCTGCTGCAGGGAAACGCCGGCAGAATCATCGACACCTTCGGCAACTTCGTGGCAGGCGGCTCTCTCGTCGTGGGTCTGGTCATATTCCTCATCCTTGTTGTCATTCAGTTCATTGTAATCACAAAAGGCGCCGAGCGAATCAGCGAGGTGGCCGCGCGATTCACGCTTGATGCGATGCCAGGCAAACAGATGGCCATAGACGCAGACCTCAACGCCGGACTCATCACCGAGGAGCAGGCCAATCAGCGCCGACTGAAAATCGTCAGGGAAAGCGAGTTCTACGGCGCTATGGACGGCGCCAGCAAATTCATTCGCGGCGACGCAAAGGCGGGGCTGGTAGTCACCGCCATTAACCTCATCGGCGGCATAGCAATGGGCTATTCGCGGGGAATGACCATCGCCGCCGCCATAAAAACGTATTCAATCCTCACTATCGGCGACGGCCTGGTCAACCAGATACCCTCGGTAATAATCTCGATAAGCTCCGGATTCCTGGTAACCAAAATCTCCTCGCAGTACAACATCGGGCAGGATTTGAGCAGACAACTGCTCAGGACAAAAGAGCCCTTGACCATAGCGTCATTTGTCATCGCCGCGATGGCCCTTGTGCCAGGTCTGCCCAAGATTCCATTTTTGATGCTGGCAGGGGCAACCGCTCTGCTTGCGCGGATGGCTGGTGCAGCGGAGGCGCCGTCGAAAAAGAAAACACAACAGGCCGCAAAGTCCCAGCAGCAGGAACAGCCCGTGGAGGAACTGCTGGATATGGACAGAATCTCTGTACACGTCGGCGTGCGGCTGATTTCAATGGTTGACCCCCGAAAGGGAAGCTCGGTCTTCGACCGCATCAGTGCCCTGCGACGCAAATTCGCCCAGCAGCTCGGCATCGTCATCCCGCTGGTCCGTCTTCGTGACAACATCAACCTCGAACCCAACGCCTACGAAATCCGCCTGCTCGACCTGTCCGTGGCAAAGGGGAAGCTTGAGCCGGATATGTTCCTCGCTATGGACTCCGGGACGGCGCAGGCGAAAATCGAAGGCATTCGCACCGCCGAACCGGTGTTCGGCCTGCCCGCACTGTGGATAAGACCCGAGCACAAAGAAAAAGCTGAACTCAACGGCTACACCGTCATCGACCCCGAATCGGTATTCATCACGCACTTGTCGGAAACGCTCAAAAAACACGCCGACGAGCTACTCACTCGCGAGGACGTCCAGGCGCTTGCCGAGCGGCTGCGCAAAACCCAGCCCTCCCTGGTCGGCGAGGTGCTTGCCACAGACGGCGCCGTCTCGATAGGGCTGCTGCAGCGTGTTCTCAAGAACCTGCTCAGAAGCCAGATTCCTGTCCGTGAACTGACAACCATACTTGAGTCGCTCTGCGAAAACACGCCTAAGACCAAGAACCCCGCCATTCTGACCGAGATGGTCCGCAAGGCGTTGCGCCGGACAATCACCGACCTTGCCAAAGGAGACGGCGGCAAGGTCGTCGCAATAACGCTCGAGCCGGCCCTCGAACACCAAATGCTGTCGGCCCTGAAACAGGATGCAGAGACAGTAACTCTCGCCCTGCCCACCGAAACGACCCTGGCCCTCTGCCGCAGGGTCGCGCAGGCGTGGAAATCCGTTATGGACAAGGGCAAAGACAAGGTGGTCCTGTTGTGCGACGCCCGGACGCGAGCGCCGGTGGCGGAGATGCTCTCACGAACCACCCCTGCCCTGCCGGTGGTCGCATACGATGAAATCGTGCTCGGTACCGAGGTTGAACCGGTCGAGACGGTATCCGTTGAGCAGACCCCCGCCCCGGTACAGGAACACGAGCTTACAGGAGTAATGTAATGATACGAAGTCAAATGACCGCTGTTTCCGCCGCGGGCGGATAAAAATGGAGATTACTGATTATGGTTCTGACCAGTCGCCCAATAACCGTGAGTGTCGCTGTAATGTTCTTCTTCGGTCTCAGCTTTGTGGGCCTGTGCTACGGGCAGCCAATATTTACCTGTTGTATGCGGGCGTGTATGGGCGCCGTGCTCGCTTACATAATAACGGTATTTGCGGTCAGGGCGATAAACGCCATCCTGACTAATGCAATGATTGAACACCATATTAACCGCGCCAGGGGAAAGGACCGTGCCGCTGGAAACTGAAAAAGCTGCTCCGCCGGTAGCGGGCAAGCCCGTCCAGGCAGACGACGCCAGACATCTCAAGGCCGCCGCCCAGCGGGCATACTCCGGCCAGAAAAAGAAGGTCGATGACGACCAGATTACCCAGTTTCTGCCTATGGTCCACAAAATAGCCCAGCGCGCCGCCATGTATCTCAAGCCACCTCTGTCTTACGATGACCTCGTCTCGGCAGGCACGGTCGGACTCATCAAGGCGGCACGCGACTACGACCCGGCCTTCCAGGCGGAGTTCAAGACCTACGCATATATCAGAATCAAGGGCGCAATCCTCGACGAGCTGCGCGGCTGGTCGTTCACCCCCCCGGACGTTAATAAACAAATCCGAAAGGCAACCCAGCAAAGTTTGGAGATTACCAGGGAAACGGGCTCGCCCCCAACCAATGAGCATCTCGCCGAAAAACTCGGCATTACGCTGGACGAGCTTTATCACACCTTTGAAAACGCACGCGCCCAGCAATTTCTCTCAATAGACGGCCTCGGAGAGGACACACCGGCCCTGCGCAATGTACTGGCTGACGCGAACGCTGCTACCCCTGATGAGCAGATGCAGCAGGCCGAGCTTATCGACAAGCTCGCAAGTGCCATTGCACAGCTCGACCAGCGTCAGCGACAGGTAATACTGCTCTATTACCAGCAGCACCTGACTATGAAACAGATAGCAGAAATCTTTAATGTAACCGAGCCGCGCGTAAGCCAGCTGCACGCAGGTGCCCTGTTCAATCTGTCCGTAAAATTGAGGCAATACGAAGATGGCGGAAAGTGACTATAACATAGTAAAACCTGTTGACGCTCCGCAGAATATCGGGATTCTAAACCCGATTCAGCACAACGCGGAGCGAAAGTCGCGCCGCGGAGGCGGGCAGCGCAAGTCAGCCAAAGAACAGAACCCGCAGTCGCCTGAACAGTCGCCGGCTGACAAAGGGGCTATGCAGGACACGGACGACCAGCATGGCATCGATTTCTGTGCGTGATAAACAGCAGCAGGCCGCAAACGCAGGCCTAACGCTGAAACCAGAAAGGCAGGAAGATATGGCACAAACAGCAACACGGATTCTTAAAAGCAGCGACGTGGAAATCGACGGCCGCCTGCAGATAGGCCTTGGTCAACCACTTTCAACGCAAGGCGGTGATAGAAGACCTGCATCTGCATCGCCGCAGGTGCGAATCGTTGAAAAGCAAAATGATTTTGCCGTCATTGAATTCACCTGCCCCTGCGGGCAGAAGACACGCATAAGATGTAACTTTGTCGAGCCGGGCGGAAAACCGAATCCGCAGGCGCAAAAAAACAACGTAACATCGGCCTCCAACCCAAAGTGAACGGAGAATAGAACTATGTTCAACCGAACTCAAAATAAACCCGACCGGAACGCGCCCCGCTGCGCCTTCTTGTGCTGTCTCCTGACGGCCTGCTTTGCCGGCTGTCGGCATTCTGCACAAACCCCGGTTTCTATTTTCCCTTTCGGGCCGTCCACAACAGCCGGCGACCCCGCTGTGGCTAAAAGATTCGCAGGTTCATCGCCTCAGGGGCCAAGTGCAGTAGAGTCGGCAATCGAACTGTCGCAGAAATACGCCGCCGTCAGCGAACAGGCAACCCAGTTGAAACAACAAGTCGAACGCTTCGAAACAGAGAACCAGAGATTAAAAAGTGAGCTGTCCGCCAGCAGGGGACAACTGCAGCAGGCGCAGAAGGAGCTTAACGACGCAAACGCCCTGCTGCTTGATATGCGGGTCGAACTGAACAACTGGAAGAACAACGTCCTCGGATTCCGCGATGAGATGCGCACCGCCGACAGAGCACAAATTGAGGCGCTGCTCAAAATCCTCACCCTCCTCGGCGGCGAATCCCGAACGGAAACAACTCAGCTTGAGAACCCAGGCGCTGAGACCGGGGCTTCCACTGGCTCCACCGCCAGTGAAATTCGAACATCGGGGTAGGAAAAATGAACATAGGAAAAACGCTGTTAACGCCTGAAACGCACTTCGCCGGGTTGTTCAAGCCACGACGTCTGGTTGGTATTGCACCGGTACTCGCACTACTGTGGATGATTGCCGTTACCGCCGGCTGCAGAACCTTCGGCCCCGCACCGGCCGAACAGGCAACCTACTACTCCAATCCAGCCAAACTGCCTTCGTCTGTCAGCAGGGTCGCGGTCATCGAATTTTACAATCAATCCGCCTATCCCCAGGTATCAGCCGAAATGACCGATGCCGTATATCAGGCCCTGCAGAAAAAGCACATATTCGGCCTGTTCGTCATCCGAGCCAGCGACCCGGCGTGGAAAAACCTGCAGATACACCCCGAATCTCCATACACGCTCGAACAACTGCTGGCAACACGAAAGGCAATCGGCGGCGATGCTGTGCTTGTCGGTACCGTTACTCACTATCTGCCGTACCCCCATATGTCCCTTGGACTGCGACTTAAGCTTATAGACCTCTACGACGGCCAGTTGCTTTGGGCATTCGAACAATTCTGGGACACCGCCGACAAAGCCACCGAGGAACGCATAAAGAAATATTTCCAGGACGAGCTGCGCGGGGGCTTTGCGCCATTGAAACAGGAATTGGTCAACCTTAGCCCAATGAACTTCGCCAAGTTTGTATCCTATGAGGTGGCCCAGACAGTCCAGCCAAACAGATGAAAGCCCAGCAAAAAAACGGTAATCGTCCGGGAACAGGCGGCAACTTTAGAAAAAACCGCATATTTTTGAAAGAACTTTTAAGTTCCGACGGATTCCTGCGAAAAGTATTATGAGCTAAAGAACGATAAGGCGGTATAAGAATGATAGATAAGATAAATAATAACCAAATCCCCGGTCTCCGGGACGACCATTCGGCCAAGCAGCCAAACCAGCCGAAACCCGTACCAAGCACCCCCGACGCCTCTCTCGAGACCCAGTACGCGGCCCTTATCGAAAAAGCGACCAAACTGCCGCCAGATGACGCGGATGCCGTTCAACGGGCACGTCAGCTACTGTTATCCGGCAAACTCGAAAGCCCCGACAACATCCGTGAGGCAGCCGTAAATATAATCAAATTCGGCCCATAGAGGAGCCAAGAGCACAACCACATAATATCGGACCACGGATGGTCCGACAGCAAGCAAATGGATTTTGCACTCTCGGCGAGGAAACATAAACCGGGCTACCCCCAACCCGTTTAAGTAGGCCTCGCCGTTTTATTTTTACTGTACCACCCATTGCTGTATGTGGCAGAATTGGCTACATTGCTGCAGAATGTCTTCGGTAGTAATTGGGGAAGTATTATGAAACGGACAAACAGGCGTTCTTTCCTGAAGGCCTCGGCAGGAGTCGGCGGTGCGTTAATCGCTGCTCCACTTCTCTGTGATGGCTGGCTGACCATCGCGGGCGCCGAAACCGCCGGGTACTTTGAGGGGGAATTTGGCGTCACCGATGCGATGTGCAAGCGCGTGCTCGGCAAGGCATTGTCAAAGGGCGGCGACTTTGCAGAACTCTATTTTGAACACACCGTATTCAATTCGCTCGGCCTTGAAGACAAAAAGGTTGACCGTGCGTCGAGCAGTGTCAACCTCGGCGTGGGCATCCGCACGGTAAAGGGCGACCAGGTCGGCTACGGCTTCACACAGGAACTAACGGAAAAATCTATGATGGCCGCTGCTGCAACCGCCGCGACTATCGCCGATTCCTCCGCCAGACCCGCCGCAGCCAAATTCGCCAAACTCGACACTGCCAACTATTATCCGCTGACCACCGTAGCTCTCGCCCCGTTGTCATCTCGCCTTTCGTTGGTTGAAAACGTCGCCGGCGGATGCTTCAAAAACTCCGGCTACGTCGTCAAGGTCACCGCGGGCTTCAGGGACACCCAAAAGCGCATTATGGTCGTTACAAGCGATGGCATAAAGGCCGAGGATTTCCTGCCGATTAGCGCGCTGTACGCAAGCGTCATCGCCGAAAAGACGGGACGCCGGGAACAATTCTTCTTCGGCCGAGGCGGCAGACGTGATTTCTCTTACTTTTCAGACCAGGTTGTCGGAGAAATTGCGCAACGCGCAGTCGATGGCGCCGTGACGCTCTTCGACGCCGTGACCCCCCCCGCGGGCGAAATGCCCGTCGTCTTCGCACCTGGCGACCCGGGCGTCCTTCTCCACGAGGCAATCGGGCACGGCTTTGAGGCGGACTTAAACCGCAAGAAAACATCAATCTACTGCACAATGATGGGACAGAAAGTTGCCGAACCCTTCGTCACCGTTGTGGACGATGCAACCATACCGAGTGCCGGCGGGTCAATCAACTTCGATGACGAAGGCACGCCGGGACAGCGCACAGTGCTCGTCGAAAACGGCGTACTCAAGAGCTATCTGCACGACAGAATATCTGCCCTTCATTACGGCGTTGCATCCACCGGCAACGGCAGACGGGAAAGCTACGAGTATTACCCCGTGCCGCGTATGCGCAATACCTATATCATCGCCGGCCCCCACAAACCGCAGGAAATCATCGAGAGCGTGAAAAAAGGAATCTACATCGAGGATGTCAGCAATGGCCAGGTCAACGTCGGTCAGGGCGACTTCGCGTTCTACGTCTCCCGGGGCCGTCTGATAGAAGACGGCAAATTAGGCCCCCCGATAAAAGACGTGAACATAATGGGCAACGGCCCGAAGATGCTGCAGGATACTGCTATGGTCGCCGATGACCTCGACTTGGGTTGGAGCGGCCTGTCGATGTGCGGCAAGGAAGGCCAGTTGGTGACAATCGACTGCGGAACGCCCACCGTCCTGGTCAAATCGCTCACCGTCGGCGGGGTCGGAAAGGAAGGGGCGTAACCGTGAATAAACAGATGCGCGACTTGTGCGAGAAGGTATTGGACACCGTCCGAAAAGCCGGTGCAAATAATTGCAGGGCCTCCCTCGGAAAAAGTCGCTTCGTGGAAATACAGTACCGCGACAAAAAGCCGGAGATAATCAAACAGGCGCAAACTATACAGTTGTCCCTCGACCTCTTCGTCGAAGGCCGTTACTCTTCACAGAACACCTCCGATTTGCGAAAAATACCCCTGCGCGAATTCATAACAAATGCCGTCGCCGCAACAAAGCTGCTTGCCGAAGACCCGTTCAGAACGCTGCCCGACCCTAAGTATTACCAGGGACGCGCAAATATCGACCTTAAAGCCGTTGATGCAGGTTATGACAAGATTTCGCCGGAGCGAAAACACGAATTCACAAAGGCCTCGGAAGAAGCCGCCCGGCAAAAGGGCGGAGACAAAATCGTCTCAGTGGAAGCAGGGTTCGAAGACGATATGAACGAGGGCGTCATCCTGACCAGTAATGGCTTTGAGGGCTACCGCAAAAGCACCAGCTTCACCGGCAGCGCATTCGTCGCCGTCCGCGACGACGATGACCGCCGTCCCAGCTCTTATGATTATGCAACCTGCCGAATGTTCACCAAACTCGGCAATCCCGAAACAGTCGGCGACAATGCCGCTCGGCGGGCACTGGCGTCTCTCGGTGCGCGTAAAATCGATACCGGCGCTATTCCGGTCATCATCGAGAATCGTAACGCCCCGCGGATTATGCAGGACCTGCTGGCAGCGCTCGGCGGCAGGAACATCTATCAGAAACGCTCCTTCCTCGCCGACAAAAAAGGACAAAAAATTGCCTCCGACAAACTCACTCTTATAGATGACCCCTTTGTCCCCGAAGGTCTGGCAAGCCAGTTATTCGACGGCGATGGCATAACGACAAAAAAACGAACCATATTCGATGCCGGCGTCCTGAACGATTTCTACATCGACTGGTATTACAGCCGCAAGCTCAACTGCGAACCCACCACTGGTTCGCCAGCCAATCTGATTATCCCTCCCGGCCCTCGCTCGGTTGAGCAGATTATGAAAGACCTCGGCCGCGGCGTCCTCGTTACCAGTTTCCTCGGCGGCAATTCCAATCCGACCACCGGCGATTTCTCCGTCGGCATCTTCGGCCGGTTCTTCGACAAAGGCGAAATAGTCCACCCCGTCTGCGAAATGAACATCGCCGACAACCACCTCAAATTCTGGAACAAGCTCGCCGAATGCGCCAACGACCCCTGGCCCTACGACTCCTCGCGAACACCCGCCCTGGTCTTCACGGACGTCGTCGTCTCCGGCACTTAATACCTTAATTGCCCTACTTTATCCCCGCGTGGTAGCTCTGGAGGGATTTCACGGTGCCGGGGTTTTTGCGATACGCCTCGATGCCCTTTGCGGCGGCAGCGGCAGCGGCGGTCGTCGTAACGTATGGTATCTTGTACTTTATCGCTGCCTTGCGGATGAACGAATCATCGTATTTGCTCATCTTGCCGGCAGGTGTGTTGACAATCAGTTGAATCTCGCCGTTCTTGATTGCATCCATCACGTTGGGCCTTCCCTCGTGCATCTTCAGCACAAGCTCGCTCTTGATGCCGTGTTCAGCAAGAAACCGATGCGTCCCCTCCGTGGCGACTATTTTGAAGCCCATCTTCTCAAAGTCCTTCGCTGCACGCAGGATGTCCGATTTGTCGGGGTACGCAATCGTAATCAGCACGGTGCCTTTCGACGGCAGCCGCATCTGCGCCGCCTCCTGCGACTTGTAATAGGCAAGCCCGAAGGAATCCGCCAGCCCCAATACCTCCCCGGTCGAACGCATCTCCGGCCCCAGTATCGGGTCAACCTCCGGGAACATATTGAATGGAAATACAGATTCTTTTACTCCAAAATGCGGGATATCTTTGTGCGACAGCTTCAGCTCCGAAATCTTCCTGCCCAGCATCGCCTGCGTCGCCGCACGTGCCATCGACAGCCCGCACACCTTTGAAACAATCGGCACCGTCCTCGACGCCCGCGGATTGGCCTCAAGAACATAAACCTTGTCGTTGCATATCGCGTACTGGATATTCATCAGCCCGACAACGTTCAGCTTGACGGCGATTTTCTTCGTATATTCCGCAATCGTGTCTAAGTGCTTTTGTGGTATCGTTACAGGCGGTATCACGCACGCCGAATCGCCCGAATGAATCCCCGCAAGCTCGATGTGCTCCATTATCGCCGGGATAAACGCATCGCTGCCGTCTGCAATTGCGTCCGCCTCGGTTTCGATTGCATTCTCAAGGAACTTGTCAATCAGGATGGGCCTTTCAGGCGTTATCTCAACCGCCGCCGCAACGTAATGCCGCAGCATCTCCTCATCGTGAACTACCTCCATCCCGCGCCCGCCGAGCACATAAGATGGCCGAACAATAAGCGGATACCCGATTTTCTTCGCAAGCGCCAGCGCCTCATCAAGGTTGCTCGCCATCCCCGCCTCTGGCATAGGTATATTTATTCTCTTCATCATTGCCCGAAACAGGTCGCGGTCCTCAGCTAAGTCGATGGAATCGGGGCTGGTGCCGATTATTTTCACACCCGCGTTTGCCAGGTCGCGTGCGATATTGAGCGGCGTCTGTCCCCCAAACTGCACAATCACCCCTTCCGGCTTTTCCTTCTCGTATATGCTCAACACGTCTTCAACCGTCAACGGCTCAAAATATAATTTGTCGCTCGTATCATAGTCAGTCGAAACTGTTTCCGGATTGCAGTTGACCATAATGGATTCGAAGCCCTCGTCCCGCAGGGTGAATGCCGCGTGGACGCAGCAATAATCAAACTCAATCCCCTGCCCTATCCGGTTAGGCCCGCCCCCCAATACCATTATCTTGCGACGCTTGCTCACCGGCACCTTGTCCTGCCCGTTGTACGTGGAATAATAATACGCCGCGTTCTCTACCCCGCTGACCGGCACGGCGTCCCACGCCTCGACGACCCCCAGCCCCATCCGCTGCTTGCGAACCCTCTCCTCGCTTACGTCTAACAGCTTCGCCAGGTATTTGTCCGCGAAACCATCCTTCTTCGCCTGCACAAGCAGCTTATCCGGAATTTGCTTACCCTTGTATTTTAGAATCTGCTCTTCAAGCTGCACCAATTCCCGCATCTGCTCGATGAACCAGTGCTTGATTTTCGTCTTCTGGTAAAGCG
>CAYGVZ010000007.1:0-26479 GCA_964353475.1 uncultured Pirellulales bacterium
AATCCCACAACAAATAACAAAGACGCTAAACAAATCAGTTTCTTACACATAGTTTTATACTCCTCCTCTGTTTGTCAAATCAATCATTGATATACGTCAAGCCAAGCATCAACTCTGGGCGAAACCGACTACATGCTTCCGTTTTGTCGTCGCCGAAAATGCTCGGCAAAAAGTGAAAAGGGCAGAAAGTAGAACAATCTGCCGTGCCTGCCCCGCACAGCTCATCGTTCCGTTCTTCATCCTCCTTTCCGCCGGAAGCATCCTTCATTTACAATAGTACCATCGTAACAGACGTTCCGTGGGTCTTTACCTCCCCACGAGAATAAGACCGCTCTTATGAATCATTTATCCGGCAGTACGCCATCTCCTGCAGGCCGCTTCCGGCAGACAAACTGCAAAACATTAGCGTGTCTCTGCCATAGCTCGAACGTCTGTAATATCCTCTCAATTTTCCATTATTTTACCACCCCTTGCGCTATTCTGTCAAGAAGATTATCGCAGGATTATGGGCCCAGCGGCCTGAAAACGCGGGTCGGACGCACAGCCGGGATGTACATCGTCATAAGTCGATGTAATAAAAGAGGATACGATTCTCTCTACCGACTCAGACTGCGCCTTGTCCGCCGGGCGAGCACCATTTGCGAAGGGCAATTCCTGGTCAACACTTCGCATCCGCCGCCGGTCACCAGCACGTCATCCTCAATCCGTACCCCCAATCTGCCGGGCACATAGACAGCCGGTTCAATCGTTATCACCTGTCCCGCCTGCATCCTTGCCTTGCTCTTAGCCGAGACCGCCGGCATTTCGTGGACCTCAAGCCCCAATCCGTGACCTGTGCCGTGACCATAATCGGGCAGGCCGTATCTCTTCAGCACGCCCCTGGCCGCCGCATCCACATCTTTCGCCTTTACCCCCGCCTTCACCGCTCTTATCGCTGCCCTTTGCGCCTCCTGCACCGCCCGCCAGACCTTCTGATAATAACCGCCTGCCTTGCCCACTGCAAAGCAGCGCGTCAGGTCGCAGCAGTAACCCGCATATCTAACGCCAAAGTCGATAAGGATTGTATCGTTTCGCCTTAGTCGCCGCTGGGTCGGTCTGTGGTGCGGCCGGGACGCATTCGCCCCGAATGCAGCTATCGTATCGAACGCGGGCTGTCCGCCGCACCTGCGTATCTCGAGGTCAACCATTCCCGCCAATTCGTTCTCCGTGATACCCGTTTTTATTCCGTCACAAGTTTTTTCAAACGCCCTCGCCGCGATTTTCGCCGCCGTTCTGATGGCCGCAATCTCGCCGTCGTCCTTTATGCTTCGCACCGACTCGATAATATCCACGACCGCCCGGCATCGGCCTTTGACCGCCCTGCGTATCGCCCCAAAATCCTTCACCGAAGTCGATTCATCAACTACGAGACGGCTTGGCCCGCGAACAAGCGTTCCAATCGCCTCGGCCAGCGTCCCTTTACGTTCTACAATCCGACAATGCGGGCACTCACTGCCGGCCTGCTCGGTGTATCTGCCGTCCGTTACCAGGTAAGCATCCCGCCGCGTCAGCACCGCCCAACTGTCACTGCCTGAAAAACCCGTCAGGTACGTGACATTCGCCGGCTTCGTCAGGACCATCCCCCCTGCCCTCATCTCAATGAGCCGGCGTCGGGCAGTTCTTACCCGCCCCCTGATACCCGCACTGTGCACGTCCACCTGTCTTCTCCTTTGCGCAAAATACATCAGCACCTGTCCCATTCATTAACCTGCCGCACTGCAAAAATAAAGGATTTTTCCCGCGGTCGTTTGGCCTCCGCCTTTTTACTTCTTAATCTTTACTTGGAAGACAGAATCGGCTGGGGGGAAAGCCGGTTAATATATGCTCGCCTCCGGCAATGCCTCGTGCCGGAGGCGGGTAAGGGCAACACTTGCCCACATCACAAAAGGACGGTGCGAACCGTCTTTTTTTTATTCCTTGTCTGAGCAAAACCATCCCATTAGAATACTCCCTTTCCGGGCCGTACTCACAATCGCCCATTGAGCAGGATGGTATGTTACCGATTAGTACAAGCATAAAGCCGTTCAGGACGCCATACGCCAACTATGCACTCATAGTGGCCAACGCTATTATTTTCGCGCTCTCCTATCATCCCGTCGTCCAGCCCTATACCCGCGTAGCCGAGCCGCTGCGCCCCTGGGCCGACCTGTTTATGCTCACCCCCGCCCGCCCGCACCTCTGGCAGTTCATTAGCTATGCGTTCCTCCACGGCAGCTTCATCCATATCATCGGCAATATGTTCTTCCTGTACCTCTTCGGCAACAACGTCAACGACCGGCTCGGCCATATCGGGTACATCTGCTTTTATCTGGCAGGCGCCGTCTTCAGCGCAATCGGCCATTCCTTCATCAGCAATATGCCCGTCATCGGCGCAAGCGGTGCGGTCGCCGCCGTGACCGGCGCTTATCTTGTCCTTTTTCCCCAGACCCTTATTACGGTGCTTTTCTGGATATTCGTTTACTACAGCACCGTGGACGTCCCTGCCATTTACTTCATCGCCTTCAAACTCATAATCCTCGACAATGTCCTTGCCCGTTACACCCCCAACGTCGCCTATAATGCGCACCTCGCCGGCTATGCCTTCGGCATCATCGTCATACTGCTTATGCTTGCTGCCCGCCTGATAACCCCGACCCCCTTCGACCTCTGGGCTATGATTAAGCAATGGAATCGCCGCCGACAATACCGCGACGTCGTTTCAGCCGGCTGCGACCCGTTCACCGGCTTTGTCCCAGCCAAACGTGTCAGCGCAAGGGAAGTCCCCAAATCGCCCGACTTGTCCGCCGTTCCTGTGGCGGACCAGCCGATTCAAAACGAACAGGTAAGGCAGCTCCGTAACCAGATTACAGCTCG
This sequence comes from uncultured Pirellulales bacterium, assembly GCA_964353475.1. Taxonomy (GTDB): domain Bacteria; phylum Planctomycetota; class Phycisphaerae; order Sedimentisphaerales; family Anaerobacaceae; genus CAYGVZ01. The sequence continues at coordinate 2,893 of CAYGVZ010000007.1, forward strand.
CCTGTCTGAACGGAATCTGCCCGCCGCCGCCGCCGTTTACCTGCAGTTGCTTGCGCTCGACCCGGCCCATCTACTTCCGCGCCAGCACCTCCTTGATATAGCTAATCAACTGGCAAGCGAATCACGACACGCCGAGGCCGCCGAGGCCTATGAGAAATTCCTTGCGCACTACGCCGGCTACGAATACCTCGAACAGGTCCAACTGATGCTTGGCCTGATATACTCGCGATATCTCAATAAGCCCGACCTGGCGGCCAAATACCTCAGGGCCGCCCTCGAAAAACTCTCCCACGCCGGCCAACTGCAGATGTGCCGCGATGAGCTGGCCAAACTGCAAAACAGGTAAGGAGCTATCTGATGTCCCCCTTTAAACCCCTTGTCCCCATCGCACTGATACTTATCATTGCATCTTTGTCCTCCGCACAACCTTCCCGCGGCTCGGCGGCCGCGAGGCCGACGGCTTATCCGATGCCCGCACCGCCTGCTGACGACTCGAACTTCGGCGCAAGAATCCAGCGTACTATGACGCTTCTGGCAACCAGCACGCCCGAACATCGCAATCCCGTCAAAATACTTTTCTACGGGCAATCCATCACACAGCAGAAATGGACCGAAGAGGTCTCAAATTATATCCGCAAGCAGTTCCCCAATGCAGACCTCGCAATCGAAAACCGCGCCATCGGCGGCTTCGCATCGCAATTGCTCGTCCGCACAGCCGAATACGACCTGTACCCGTTCTATCCCGACCTGGTAATCTTCAACGTTTACGGCGACCACAACAGGTACGAGGAAATCATCCGCAATATCCGCACGCGGACCACGGCCGAGGTGGCTATCCACAGCCACCACGTGGGCGGCGACGCCGATAAACGCGAAAACTTCGCCGACGACCATTGGACGGCGTTTATGGAAAAGTTTATCCCTCAGACGGCGGAAAAATACGGCTGCGAGTTTATGGACGTACACGAGCCGTGGAAGCAATACCTGCGGGAAAACAAGCTCAAGGCCCGCGACCTGCTCACTGACGATATTCACCTTAACGACCACGGATGCTTTGTGCTGGCGGAGTTCGTCAAACGCCACCTCGTCTATAAACCGCAGTTCCCGGCCGACCCCTGCCGCACCGTCACAACTTTCACCGTTGGCAAGGACGTCTCATTCAAAGACGGCAAGCTCACCCTCGAATTCACGGGGAACCGTATCGACGCAATCTCCGCCCGGACCGAAGATGACCCGATTATCGCCGATGTTCTCATCGACGGCAGGAAACCCTCCGAGTTTCCCGAACTCTACATCTTCACCAGACCCACGTATGTCCACGATGTCTGGCCCGCCATCAAACGCATCTCCTCGGAAAAACCCCTGATTGTCGAAGAATGGACTGCACGCGTCTTCGACGCCAACGACTTCGCAAAGCAGTTCAAGTTCGAGGTAATCGGCTCTGTAACCGGCCCCGACGGCTTCGGCTCTTCCGACAAGAAATTCGTCTCCAGCTCCGGCCGAATCGTCATCGAACCGAATGACTGGCACCTCCGGGAAACCTGCGAGTTCAAAAAACTCCAACTTCCTGAAAACTTCAAAACCACATGGAAGGTCGTTCCCCTCTTCGTTGATAAGTACCAGCCGCCGAAAATCGAAGATTCGTCGCGCGAGTATGTCACCACCCTCGCCCAGGGCCTGGCAAATTCAACGCACAAGCTCGAACTGATACCGCAGGACGGCAAGCCCCTGCCCATAAAGGCAATCCGCATCTACCGCCCGCCTTTCTGATGCGAATATCCCAATTGTGTTTGCGCCGTCACATCTCACAGCAAAGCGCCCTCTGCCTGCCGGCAAACATAGCGTCTATGCCGCCGGCCCGGAGGCGAGGTCAGTAGTAATACCTGAAGGTCAGGTCAATGTCCCAGGAATCGGGCAGGCCCTTACGTTTTTTCAGAGTAACCTTCGTACACTGCAGGTTGGTCCATCGCAGTTGAATTGTGGACAGGAATTTGGCGAATTTTGCGATATCGACTTCCTTGAGCGTTACGGTTGCGCTCTGGCTTTTCTGCCCTGAAGTAGTAACGATTATGCTGGAGGAAAGTTTATAGCCGGCGGCGGGTATTTTGCAGAAGTCGGCCGTGGTCTGCACCGCCGTCGCGTAATCGAACTCGGCCTTCGTCCCCTTGGCATCGGCGTAATTGAGCCGGTCGGGGTCGAGTGAAAGCAGCTCCCCAATCGTTTCCTGGGCCTTGGCGTAGCTGGCCTGGTCGTTTGCGAGGTTCTTTCTTGCCCCCGGCAGATAAACCCCCCACATAAGGGCAGGCCAAAGCGCCGCCGCAACCGCAATTGCGGTGTAGTAAAAAATCGGCTGCTTGTATATGTCTCTCATTTACGCATCCACAACTATTTTTTTGGCTCGGCCGTTATATTGAACGTCGTGCGTCCCCCTTCGGAGCTTATCCGCTGCTGCAAGACCTCCAGGCCCGTTTCCCTGAACGCGGCAAAGACCTTCAGCGTGTTGTCGCTGCTGGACGTGTCGCCTGCAACGCTGATTATCTCGCCGGTTACGGTGATGCTTTCAATGTTGAGATTGGTTGCAGCGGCGTACTTGTTCAGGGCCTGCAGCACCAGCGTCAGCTTCGCCGAGACGGCTTCTTCTCCCGTCAGCGTCTGCGGGCCTTCTTTGGCCTCTCTGGTCTTTCGCAGCGCCGAGCGCAGATTATCAGCCGCCTTCTTTAGCCCGTCGCCGGACAACTTCTGCCCGAACATCACATCCGAGTACTCGCCCGCCAGTTTCGTGCGCAGGTTGCCTCGGTCGCTGTTTACCCGCAGCACGTGCTTGAGCCCGTACAGTCCCGCGGCAAGCAACAGCACGACAACCGCCGCACTGAGAAACTTCAACGCATTTTCCAGACGCATCTTTTTGCCCTGGTAGGGCATAAAGTCGCTGCGGAAGTTCATATTCGCCGGCTTGTCGAGATGCGCGACAGCGGCGCCGTAGGCGACCGCAAAATCGGTGGCATCGCCGCAGTCACGCAGCGCGTCGCCGGCTGTATGGACCAGGCCGGGCAGGTCGAGGGCCGCCGTTTCAAGGCGTAAGGTGCTGCTGAGCCGCTCTGTCTCGACTCCGGATGCGGAATCGAATATCTCGATGCGGCTGACAGGTGTGTCGCCTGCGAGAGTCGCCATCGTCAAAGGCAGTTGGCCCGCGAGCATCTGCGTCTTGTTTCGCGATGCATCGAGCAAAAACGTCCGCATTCGCATCGGCGGCGCGGCGCCCTTCTGCCAGCCGCCGTTGGGAATAATGTAGTAGCCGTTGTGCCTGGAGAATACCGCAAACAGCGGATTGGAATCCGCGGCGCATTGATAATTGAGGCAGATAAACCTGCCCAGGCAGTTGACGTCCGGCTCAACGGTACAGGGGTCGAGCGCCGCGGCCTGCAGTGCGGCAAGCAGTTCCGAGAGCAGATGCCTTTGTGCGGTAAAGACGGTGAGCTGCGAGCCGGCCTTACCGGCAGAGTCAATCTTAAACGCCACCGCCACCTCTGTTATGTCGGTCGTCAGCGCCTCCTCGGCGTCAAACCGCACCGTCTGCGCGATTTTCCTGGCGTCGGTGAACTCGCTGCGGATGCTGTGCTGCAAATACATGCCGCAGTCAAGAGCGACTCCCACCTCGGAAAATTTTAGATTCTTCTCCGTACACTGCTGCGCAATCATAGCGGCCATCGTCTGAAGTTTCTGCTCCTGCTGCGGCTCAGCCGTGACGGTAAAGCAGTCCAGCATCCCGCCATCACCGGCGACGCACACCGCCGTTGCGGCGTTTGCGCTTATGTACAACCCCAGATAGTTCTGTGTCTGCACGTTTACAACTCCTAGGTACGCGACCGGCTCAGCCCATGCCGCAACTTCTCAATCCAGCACCACCGCAATGCTCTCGAAATTACCCTGTGTTTTCAATACGGCCGCCGACGCCGACGCCTTTGCCACCCCGCTTTGGGCCGTCACCCGGATGACAAGACACTCGCTGGCGGTCGTTATAAACTTTTCGCATTTGCTTATCGAATCAGAGTAACTAAAAAGCTCACGCTTCAATTCCTCTATATCCTTGAAGGGCTTGACGCGCCTTCTTTGGATTATTTCTTCAGCGATTCTGCGTCCGTTTCCGCCGAAGGCAAACGCCGCCTCCAGCACGTGGCGAGGCGCGGTATTGACGTTGACTTTGGCGCTGCCCCACGTATCGACGTACTTCAATGCCGACTCTTTTCTGGTCTCGCTTTCAATCGTGGGCCGTGCCAGCGTCTCGGTATCAATAATGGCAGTATGAAACAGCTTGGCGAAATCCCTGGTCTGGCTGGCAAACTGCACAGCGGGCGATAAGGTCTCTGTTTTGTAACGCGCCCGCGCCGGTCTTGCGGTGCGCTTGGCGCCTGCTGCCGCAGCCGGGGCGTTCTCGGCCGTCCTGGTTGTTACCGGCTGGAAATCGACCTTGAACGTCTTTATTTCAGCCAGTTGTTTCGCCTCGTCTTCGAGTGCACCTATCTCACGCGATAACAACCCCATCCATTCACAGAACGTCTCGAACGATGCACGGGCTTCGCGATCAACCTTCGTATCCTCCAGCACGGTCCAGCCGAGTGGGTACTTGGCGTTCTCGTCTTCAATCTCGATTTTTACGGTCGCAGACCCGATTTCAAACTCCTGCGGCTCAACGACAAGCGGCCAGGCCGGCCCGTACGGGCCGCGTATCGTCATCTTATTGGCGTCGGCTAAGTCCCGGCGGTAACGGCCGGGCTTGTTACTGTCTGCCGCCCTGTTCATATCATCAAACGCATTGTTCATCTCGTTCGGCCCTGCTCTTGTCCTGTCTAACTCATCGAGCGAATCCAGGTTGTTTGCGTCTCTCCGGTCTTCGTAGCCGGAGTTTTCATAAACCGACTGTTCAGCCGCCCATCGCTCGATAAGCTCCTGATACTTCTCTTCGCTCATTGCAAACAAATCGGAAAAATCCGGCTCATTGGGCCGTTCCACCAGCGTCAGCTCATTTATGTCCTTGATACTTGCCAGCGCGGACTTGAGCGCCGAGTCGCAGGCGTAGCGCGCGGACTGATAATCAATGATGTAGTTGTTGCGATGCCGCAGCGCAGCGACTCGGCTGCTCGCCGTATACGCCAGCGCTGCCAGCACCACCAGCACCACCATCGTTACCAGCAGCACCACCCCGTGTTCGGCAGGGCTTGCCCGCCGGTCTTTTGGCGGGCTACCTGCGGCCTGCGGGCCGCTGACGCTGCGGCTGAATGGTCCTCTGTCCGCCGCCCGGCAAATTGTCCTGTTTGATTTGTTCATCGATTCCTGGCACATCCTGTTTGTCGCTGTCCTGCGCGTCGCCGGTCTGCCCCGGGGCGGGCTGATTGCTGTCGCGCGGCGCCTGATTGGCGTCATTTGCGTCCACGGCAATTGGTTCGGGGATGTTGAATTGGATCTTTCTGGTTCTGTCAACCGCAATGGTCCGCACAACTTTGTCCTGTTCCGCAACATCTATGAATCCCGTGGTCGTCCTGAACTGCTCCCCAAAAGACATCGTCACCACCAGCCCCGGCGGTAAGAGCGTGTGAGTCCATTGGTCCACCAGCTCACTGCCCTGCACAACCTGAATCTTGAACATTGTCAGTCCTTCACAGACCGGGATGAAATACTCGCGCTGGTAACTTTCTTTCCGTTCATCGAGCAGCTTGTCCTCCATTTTCAATCCGCCGTGGCTGCGGTACAGTGTTAATATCCCGGTCTGCGGGTCGAGGTCCGTCTGCCACAGGATACTCTCAACAGTCAGGGGCTGATTCTTGCTGTCGCGTATGACTTTCACAATGCCAAGCCGGGTCAGCGTTATGCCGTTGCTCAGTTTGCTTTCCAGCCGAACCCTCACGTCGCGGTCCGCAGACGTCAGGGCATCCAAATCTTCCGCAATCCGCTGCTGGACTTCCGCCGGCAAACGGGCTGCCTCCACCTTCTTCAGCACGCCGGTGATGCTGTCGTACGCGCGGTTGTGCATCGCCAGCACCGCAACCAGCACCAGCGAGCCGACCGCCAGTGCCGCCAGCATCTCCGCCAGCGAGAACGCTGCGCAGCACGGCTTGCGCCACTTGATTCGTCTGATTGTGCAATGCACTCTTTTCATCTTGTGCCGGATGAAATCTATTTGCCTTTCTGAAGGAGTTCCAGCATTTCGGGCGGCATAATTTTCTGCAGGTCTGCCGGTATATTCTTATTATCCTGCTGCGAGGGCTGTTGGCCCGGCTGTGTGCCTTTCTGACCAGCCGGCTGTATCCCGCCGACCGCTGCAAGCTCAGGATATTGCTCCAGCAGGTTGTATTTCTCCTGCTGGCTCGGCTGACCATTGGTTTCAAGATAAAGCTCCAGCCACGGCTTGAGATAGTACGCCGCAGCCGTGACCGGCATTCCGCCGGCCACCCACTGCCGAATTGTCTCGGTAGTTACGCCTGCATAAGCGGCGGCCTGCTGCTCCTCCCTGATGATATACTCGTTTAGCTGCGCGCTCTGCTGTTGCGTCAACGCACTCAGCATGTTCATCTGCTCTTTCGACAATTCTGTCAGCCAGTGAGTAAGCTCCACCGTCTTAACTTCCCCTGTGGCGTTTGTGTACTCCGCGGAACATACCGCCTGTGCCCACATACCCGAACCAACCGGGTCTGAAATCGTCTCCACGGTCGTTCGCCACTGGATGTCGGGGTATTTTTCGCTGATGCCGTAATCGGTCTTTGCTTCGACCGCATCCGAGGCAAGCAGGTTCTCCATATTCTCGCGTGCTATCTCAAAGGCCCGCATCTGCTGTACGCAGTCGGCTGCGGCCGTCATACAGCGGTTGATTACAACCCATACACTGGTACCGATGAAGGCGAGCACCGCCACCGCAGCCATCGCCTCAATCAGCGAAAAGCCGCCCCTGCCGCCTCGGTTTCTGATTCTTGATATTTGCATTTTAATTTCTGATATCCCTCAGAACGCCATTTCCTCGCTGCTCTTTGGCCACAAAATCTCGGCCTCACCCGCCTGAACCGTAACGATGTTATTCAACTGGTTGACGACAACCGAATACATCCTGTCGTCTCGGTCGAGGAAAGTGATAACGCCCGCCCATTCCCACCCGTGACGGCCTGCGCGGAACTTCGCCCTGCCCTCGTTGGTAAAATCGCCGTCCGCGAACAGCACGTAGGTTGCCCAGCAGTTGTTGCCGAAGTCGCCCTCAAAAATGACCTCATCTTCAAATATCTGCGAGAGGTCCGATGTGGTGATTTCCCTCAGCAGGTACGTCTGCTCGGTGATGTCTATTATCACCTCGTACCTGCGGCCGGTCTGAGCGGCGGCGGTCGCTGCCGACTCTAGGGCCGAGACAAACGACTGTATCCTGCCCTTGAACGAGTGCTTTGAAATCACGCCTTTAAGATTCGTCGCCGCCAGGACCACAAAGAGCGAAAAGATTACCAGCACCACCATCGCCTCGGGCAGCGTCAGGCCCGGCCGATGGCTGACCGCTCCGGCGGCTCGCGTTCCACACCGGCCCTGCGGCCGGCAACGGGATGAAAACAGGCAGTTCTGCATAACAGCGGATTATCATTTAATCAGCGTCGGTGCTCCTGAGATCGGCGTCATAACCCTCGCCCCCCTCCTCGCCGTCTGCGCCGTAGCTCATAATGACAAAGGCCTTGCCGCTTTCCGGCGCAACCTGATAGATAAACTCGTTGCCCCAGGAGTCCTTTGGTATCTCGGTTGTGTCTAAATACCCTTCCTTGTTCCAGCCGGTTACGTCGGTCGGTTCCTGAATCAGTTCAATCAGCCCGGCTTCCTCAGTCGGGTATCTGCCCGTGTCCAACTTGAACTGGATGACGGCGTTATGGAGCAGTTTGCAGTTCGTCTTGGAGGCCGTGGCCCTTGCCTTGTCTATCCTGCCCACCACGCTGACCGCTACCACCCCGGCCAGAATCCCAAGAATCACTATCACCGCCATCACCTCGATTATCGTGAAGCCCCCGACAAATCCACGCCTTCCTGTGTATCGCCTTGCTTTTCTCATAATTGTACTCCCAGCATACTCTCTACAGAGCCATCGAAGAAATCCTTAGTATCGGCAGTATCGTCGCAAGCGCTATGATACAGACGATTATCGCTATGAATATGATAATCAGCGGCTCGACCGCGGCGCTCAGCCGCTCGATAACAACGTCCGTCGCGTCCTCCAAACTGTCGCTGATGTTCTTGAGCATATTCTCCAGCTCCCCGCTTTTTTCCCCGACCGTCACCATGTGCGCGATGGACGGGTCTATCACCCCGCTGTCGCGAAGCGGCGTGGCAATATCCGCTCCCGCCAGAATTCTTTCGCGCGCCTGCTCGACCGCCTGCCTCATCAGCGTATTGCCCGTAACCTCGCCGACCACGCGCAGAGAATCCGCCATACTAAGACCCGAACCTAACAGCGTCGAAAGGGTCGATGCAAAACGCGAGACCACCCGCTGCTTCAGCAGCGGCCCGAAAAGCGGCAGCGACAGCAGGGACTTGTCGCGCAGGAACGCCCCTCGTTTGGTCTTGAAAAACCGCTTCAGCCCCCACACTGCAAAGACAATCCCCGCGAATACCACCAGGGCCCACCAGCTTCTCATCACGTACCCGACATTCATCAACTGTTTCGTTATCCACGGCAGCTCCATCCGGGCCGCAACAAGTTGTGCGCCTATCTTGGGTATCACAAAGGTCGTCAGCACCATTACGATCACGATGGAAAAGAGTATCAGAATCAGCGGATATATCATCGCCGTAATTATCTTCGATTCGACCCTCTGGCGCTTGCCCATAAAGTTCGCAATCGTGTTGAAAATCTTGCCGAGGTTGCCCGTCACTTCGCCCACCCGCACCATACTGACGTAAATCACGTCAAAGTAATCGCTGTAGTCCTTCAGAGCGTCCGTGAGCGATTCGCCCGTAACCACCCTGTCGCGGATGTCGGTCAGTGTGTTCTTGAATCGCGGGTTGGTCGCCTGCATTGTCAGCACCGACAGCGCCTCCGTAAGCTTTATCCCGGAGTTAAGCAGTATCGCCATCTGCCTGGTAAAGTCGATAATCTGCTTCCGGCCGGTCCGCGAAAAAACCGACAGCAGAGACGCCCTGCCCTCGCCGGCTGCGCCAAGCTCTGTAATCGTGGTCGGGTGGATGCTCCGCACGCGCAACTGCTTGCGCGCAGCGTATGGACTTTCAGCCGTAACCGTCCCCTTTGTCTTTCTGCCGTCTCCGGCTATCGCTATGTACTGGTATCTCGGCATCCTTTATTTGCTCTTTGCTGTTTGTTATTTACTCTTTGTCATTTGCTATTTGCAATCCGAAATCCGCAATCTGAAATCCGAAATCTTTATATCACGTCCGCCTGCGTGACCCGCAGGACCTCCGATACGGTGGTAACGCCCGCCAGCACCTTGCGGGCCCCGTCCATACGCAGCGTCTGCAAGCCCGCATCGAGCGCGGCTCTTTTTACAACGCCCGCACTTTCCCTCTTGTAAACCAGGTTTTGAATCTCCTCGTTGATGAGCATCAGTTCATAAATTCCGGTTCTGCCCCGATAGCCGGTCTGGAAACACTTGTCGCAGCCCGCGCCGCTGTAAAACTGCCTGCCCGACTCGGCGATACCCAGCTCACGCAGCTCGTGCACCGCCGGCGTATATGGTTTCGTGCAGTCGGGGCATATCCTGCGCACAAGACGCTGCGCCATTATCGCTATAAGCGATGAGCTGACAAGATACGGCTCGACTCCCAAATCCAACAGTCGGCTGATGGCGCCTGCCGCGTCATTGGTGTGAAGCGTGCTGAAAACAAGGTGTCCCGTAAGGGACGACTGTATCGCCATCCTCGCCGTCTCCGCGTCTCGCACCTCGCCCACCATTATCACGTCCGGGTCCTGCCGCAGCACGTGACGAAGCGCATTGACAAACGTTACGCCCTTCTTGCTCGCCACCTGCATCTGGCTGATGCCGCCCAGTTGATACTCTATCGGGTCCTCTATCGTCATTACGTTCTTTTCGGCGGAGTTGATTCTGTTCAGACACGCATACAGGGTCGTTGTCTTGCCGCTGCCGGTCGGCCCCGTTACAAATATGATGCCGTGTGTGCGCCCCAGCAGCGAGTCAAATTTTTTGCGGTCGTCCTCCCACAGGCCAAGCTGGTCGAGGGAGAATATCCCCGTGCTTTTATCTAACAGTCGCAGCACGCACCTCTCGCCGTAACTGGTAGGCACCGTGCTGACGCGCAAATCTATTTCGCGCTGGCCTAACCGGACGCTGCAGCGGCCGTCCTGCGGCATACGTCTCTCGGCTATATCCATCCCCGCCATCACTTTTATCCTGCTCACCACCAAAGGCAGGATGTTGCGATTCAAACTGAGCGTGTCGTAAAGGATGCCGTCGATGCGGTAGCGTATCTGGATTTTGGATTCGTAGGGGTGGACGTGAATGTCGCTGGCGCGAAGCTGCAGCGCGCGGAAGAGAACGTCGTTGACTAAGCGAATGACGGGAGGACGGTTGACGACATCAAGCAGGTCGTCTGAGCCGGCCATCTCGTCCGCGAGCTGGTCCAGGTTCTGCGAGTCCAGCTCCTCCGCCACTTCCTCTATCACGGTCGTGCGCTGCTCGTACGCCACGTCAATGACGGCCGTAATGGCCGCGCGAGTCGATAACGCCGCCTTGACCGGCAGAGCAGTCATCTTGGAGATATTATCAAGCGCATCTATGTCTAACGGCTTGGACAGCACGACAATCAGCTCGCCCTGCGAATCGGTCTTGATTCCGATGACCGAATGGTGCTGCGCGTAGGTGGCCGGTACCGAATGAATAAACTCCGCCGGGACCGACTTCGGAGAAATCTCCGAAATAAAGTCAATACCAGTCGCCGCAGCAAACAGCCGAAGCACCTGCTCCTCGGTAAAATACGGGCAGCCAAGCATCGCCTCATCCAAACGCTGCTTGCCGCCGGATTCTTCAAAAAATTTGCGCAGTTGAGCAGCATCGAGTATCCGGGTCCGCTCAGCGGTTTGTATCAGCAAGTCCTTCATTTGTCTTCGTATCGCTGCTATTCTTCATCCAGCACGCGAAGGGGGTCTATCGGCTTCGGCTTAATCCCCGGCCAGTCCCCGTAGCCCTGGTATTCTTTTTCAAGCTTCTCGAACGCCTGCCGGCTTTTCTCGGATATCTTGACGACTTCTGGCACGCCCCCCAGCGTGTCTTCAGGCCGCAGTATATTTGCCTTCACGAATATATACAGCTTCGAATCATCGGCCTTGTTATGCGTGCCTCTGAAAAGTCCGCCGATGAGCGGGATGTCGCCGAGAACTGGGGTCTTGCTTCCTCCCTTGTTCTGACGCAGTTTGACCATTCCGCCGAGTATGATGGTCTTGTCGTTCGGGACCGTGACTGTGGTTGTAATGTCGCTTGCCACCTTGTCCGGGGGCTTTTCTCCGCTGGTACCGCTCCCTTCCACAAAATCGCTTCTTGTCATGGCAACCTCCAGCAGCAGCAAATCGCCCTCGCTGATATTGGGCGTAATCTTCAACTCTATCCCCGCGTCGTATGCCTGAAACGTTGTCGTGCTGAAGGGATCTTGGTTGGCGGTCCCGGGCACAAGTGTTTGAATCTCCACGTTCGTGGTCGTCGTTGTCTTTATCGTCCCCTCCTGCCCGTCGTTCACAAGAATTTTCGGCTTTGCGAGTACCCGCCCGTAGTTTTTGGCCTGAACAGCCGTGAGAAGTGCCTGGATATGCCTGTCGCTGTAGAATCCGGCAAGTGCACCGCTATCAATAGTCGCTTCCCCAATGTGGTCCTTGTTCGGGAATACTTCGCTCGGAAGACCACCGGATGTCTTTCCAAGGAAGTCCATTTCTCCCCCCGGCACCATCTTCGGGAGCTTTGTGGCAAGCTGCAGGTCAAGATCGAATTGGTCCAGCCTCGTGACCTCCACGAGTGTCACGTCAATAAGCACCTGTGGCCGTCGCTTATCCAATGTCTTTATCAGATTCGAAATCCATTCCTGGTTCTTCTTGCTCGCATAAACAATGAGCGAGAATGTCCCTTCATCGGGCACAATGATGATATTGTCTTCCTGCCGCTGGACGATTCTTTCCACCTTGCCCTTCTCGTCCTTGATGGTTTCCTGTATTAATTTCGTTAGCGTTTCCGCAAGGTCCTCCGGCTTTTGATTTTCGAGTTTGTAGATGACGTAGGGAATCGCCTGCTGGATGGTTTCGCTGTCAACATAGGAGATGATAGTGGCGATTCGCAGGTGCTGCTCTGTCGTGGCGTTTACCAGCAAGGCATTGGTCGCTTCGAGCAGAATGACCTGCGGTTCTTCGGCAAGCGGTTCGGCGCTGGTACCGCCGGCAGCCGCAGCCGGGGTCGGCGTGGGTGCGGGCGGCTGTCCACCGGGTTGCCCCGCTTCAGGTCTTGAATAAACTGTACGGCCGCCGGTGATTCTGCCTTCGCCAGCTCGACCGGTTCCGCCCGTGACAATCCCGAGTTCGACTAATTTAGTGCGGACCTCCTCGGCATCGACGTTCTGAATTTCGTAAACGCGGAGCGCCCGGAGGTCCTGCTGCTCGACATCAAGCGCGTCTATCAGCCCATCGACCACCGTGAGTTCCGCCTCGTGGCCAATCATAAGCACCCGATTTGTACGTTCATCGGCATCAAGATAAACGCTCGGCTTGCCGCCGGCGGCCTCTGGTGTCGCCGGGGCGCCTGGCTGAGGCGGCACTGCCGCAGGCGGCTGACCTGGTACCGGCCGGACGCGAGAAGAAACCGGACGTCCGCCGGGCTGGGCCGTTGTGGTTGCGCCGATGGTAATGGCTATGTCGCCCATCTGTTCAACAAGGGACTTGACTTTGGGCGCAAGAACTTTGGCCATCGTGTATTTGAGCTGTCTGAATTTGAATACTTTCGGCCTGCCCGGCTTATCAATCATTTCTATTGCACGGTCTGCACGGTCCATATTTGAGGCGTAGCCCGTGACGATGAGGGTGCTGGTGCCAGACACAGGCATGGAAGTCGCGCCCAATCTCATAGCGTTGATGAGGTTCATTGCACTGGTCGGGTCGATGTAGCTAAGCTGATAGATTCGTGTTACGACAACGTCGCCGAAGCGGACCTTGCCCATCTGGTCATCAATCAGTGCCGGGTCGATATCCATTGCGTTGGCGATTGGAGCGATGATTACGAGGTTGCCTCTGCGGCTCATAGCATACTGGCGAAATTTCAGTACGGATTCGAGAAGCGGATACAGTTCGCGGACGGTAATAGGCCCCTGGAATTTGAGGTCCACCGTTATGGGCTGCAGCAGCGTAGCGTCGTAGACATAGTTGAGATTGTAGTACTTGCCAACGAAGTCAAGCAACTGGATGAGGGGCAGTTTCTCAGGCAGGTTGAGCGTAAGACCACCGTTCACGTCCGGGGTTACTTCAGGCAGATAGGGCTGCCGGGCGGGCTCCGTCGGCTCTTCGACCGGCTTTTCTTCGGGCTGTTCCTTGCCGGGCGGCTCGGCCTCGGGCTTGATTTCCTCCGGCGCCGGCTCAGCCGGTTCTGGTTGCGGCTTTATCGCAGCGGCCTTGTTGGGTTCGGCTGGCGCCGTAGCGATTTTCCTCTCCGCCTGCTCCAGTGCACCTAACAGGTCATTGAAAATCTCGTCCCCCGTAGGACGCTTCTTAGTGGCCGCCTCCGCCATCCCGACCTCGCTCGGCAGCGGCGGGATAAGTGCTAAACTGTTCGATTCCGATGCGTCAGGACTCAGGGCGGATTCGTAAAGTTCGGTCCGTGCGTCGGGTTTCGCCCGGAGTGCTGTCTTGTTGGGTGGCTTGATGATTGAGGTTAGCCGGTCTATCGCTGTTGACGGCGCTATGACGATGATGTTGCCGCCGTGCGTATCAATGATGGCTTTTTGAACAGGTCCCGTGGGAGGGTCAAAAAAAGTCCCCACCGATATATCTTCAATCTGCGATACGATGTCTTTTACAGATGTAAAGTCCGAGCGAGGCAGTGTCCTTACGGTAAATGGCTGGTTGGTATCGACTAATTTAAGAAGTGCGGCTGCCTTGACGAGGTCTTCGCCTGAGCCGGTAACAAGCAGCGTGGCCGTACCGGGGATTTGCGAGACGGTCCCGATATTGGCGTCAGCAAGGTACTGCCTGCCCTGTTCCGGCGTTACCTTTCGCAGGGAAAACACTCGATAACGCGGCATCTGGGCAGCGTCGCACGGGTCAGCGCCTGATACGGGCAGGGCGATAATCGCAGAAAGCCAGATAGCCCCGGCCAGAAAAACCCTGATGCGAAGATTATTAAGGCCGCGCCGAGCCATTGTTGTCATAGTCAACTCCACAGTTGGTCACAGTAATGGCACAATCCTGTGCAAGCCCGCCGGCACAGGACGTTATTGGGACTCATTAGCAGCCGAACAATTCTCATAATTATCGGACACATCGCCAAAAATGCTTAAAATTAGACGATTTATGCCATTTGGCCGCCCGCACAGGCAGACCAGCCGGCTATAGATTAAGACAATCACAAGGCCCAAAAGTTCCCGAGATGTTTGTCTCAGCGAAAGAGAAAAACCTCATTATTATGCTGAAAATGAAGATGGGGTCGAGGGTACCGCATCTGAGGGGCCTGCCGCAAGAAGGCGCAAAATGGAATCGAACACAGAACACTGAAAATCGAACGTCCAACACGGAACGCAGAACGAGAATGGCGGAGAACGGAGGGCAGAGGACAGGGGGGACCGGATAGGCCATAGTTCTGATTTATGATTCATGATTTGCGATTTTCGATTGATGACCTGTCCGGCGCTCGTCCGCCGGGCAGTGATACGGCCCCCTTGGTGGCCTCATCCTGCGAAAACGAAAACCTTAATTCTTATCGTAGCACTGAGAATTTGGCCGTGGGTCCTGGTTGCGCAACCACCCACGGCCTTTTTCATTTTGTACGCCGAAGACCTTGAACTTTTTGCTGTTTGATAGATAACGCAGCATATCTTTCCCGCGCAGGAAATATCCCAAAAAGGACGTAACCGTAGCAAAACGGTAACAATCGCGCCGTAAATTACAGGTGTCAGAATAAACGATTATGTGATAACCTGTTTAGAAAGGAGAAGATTATGAAACGGTTTAGAGCAACATTAACGGCGGTATTACTGGCGGCGGGAGTGTTTTCTTACGCAGCTTATGCCAAACAGGCGAGCGAGCTGCTGCAGGACGGCCTGTACGCCGAGGAGACCGAGGGCAACTTAGACGCGGCGATGAAAATCTACACGCAGATAATCGCAGACAGTTCCGCGGAAAGGCCTGCCATCGCCCAGGCGATGTATCGGCTTGGTATGTGCTATATGAAAAAGCAGGACCAGGCAAAGGCAAGGGAGATATTCGGCAACCTCGTGAAGCAGTACGGCGACCAGCAGGCGGTCATTGCGAAGGTCCAGCCGATGTTGGATGAAATGACGGGTATTGACCCGGCGACTCTTATGCCTGCCGATACAAAGTTCTATGTCGAGATAGGCGAGCCGGGCAGGCAGGTCGAGACCATTTTGAAGATGCTTCAGGGCACCCCCCTGGCAAATCCACTTGCTGCCATAGGCGGCGGGCGGGGCAACGGTGAAAAATCTCCCGGCGACATCGTCGGGGCGATTCTGAACCCAAGTATGATGGCTGAGTTCAAGAAGATACGCGGTTTTGCCGCCGGCGCCACGAACGTGGGCATGGGTAAAGGCGCCAACCCGCCAGTCGTGGTCGTACTCTACCCCGGCGAAAGCGATGCATTAAGGGGGATTATCCTTATGGCACTGAACGTGGCGGGGACGCCAGGGGAAGCCATAGAAGGTCTCAATACGGTTCAGATTAAGAACGGGCCTGGTGCGGCGTATGATGACCAGATTGTTATTCTCGCCCAGCCGGCGGAATTGCTGAAAGAGACGGTAAGGAAATACAAGGGCCTCAGCAAGGAACCGTCTCTGGCGACAAGCAACAAGACGTTCTCTAAGCTCGGCGCGAAGGCCAGGAAGAAGAATTTATCCACTGTCTGGATTGACGCAGCGAGCGCCTTTCAGGCAGTCAAGAAGCAAATGGGTGCGGAGGGTGCACTTCCCCCGCAGATTCAATTGGTCAATGGCATTGTGGATTTCAACAACATCGAGGACATCATCGGCTACGAGGTCCTCGAAGAGACGGGGATAACCTCAGAAACGATTGTGAACTTCAAGCCGGGACACAATTGCCTGCCCTACAACCTGATTCGAACACCTAATTTATCCAAGAGCAGCTTCGATTCTGTCCCCGCGGGTGCGGTTGCGCTGTTAAGCATCTCACTGACTGAAGGCAACTCCGAGCAAGTCGATGCGACGCAGAAAGCGGTCAAACGCCTGACAGGCCTTGACATCGGGCGCGAGATATTCGCGAACATCGAGCAAATCAATATATTTGCGATGCCGCAGAATGGGCAGAGCGGCGGCTCATTGTCGCTGACCGACGGCCTGTCCTGTCTTGGCGTTTCAATTACCAGCCGCAATCCCGAACAGACCCGCCTGCTCCTCGGCCAGGTACTCACCATTGCAAACCTCGCCGCAAGGACGGCAACACAGCAGCAAAGCCCCGACCAGCCCGACACGTACTTAGTGGGGGCAATCGAAGGTAAACCCATATACTGCTGCTTGGGCCAGACGAAAAACGTAACCATCCTGGCATTCAGTCCAAAGACGGTTGCGGCGTCGCTGGCGGCGATAGACCAGAAAAAGTCGGCGCTGGCCGAAGGGCCTCTGGCTGAGCCGCTTAAGGCGCTGCCGCCGGGGACCAGCAAGCTGGCAATGGTCAACGTAGGCGGAGCAATTCGCATCGCGGATTTCTTCATAACGGCCATAAACAACAATCCTCAGAACCCCGGTCACAAGACGATGGAGGCCCTTGCCGCCGCCTGCGACAAGACAACCATCAGGTTGTACACGATTGAGACCGACAACACGCTGACGATTCATTCGAGCTTGAACAATATCCCGGCGCTGGACAGCGTGTTCCCGCTGATTGCTCAGCTTGGTCAGTATGACATAACCGCAAAGGCCGAGGCCACTGGGCCGATGCCGGCAGACGGCGCCACACTTCGAGTCGATGCAGAGGTAAAACTTGGCTGGAAGAGCGGCGCGGGAGCGGCCTCGCACAAGATATACTTTGGCTCTGTACCGGATAAGCTTACGCTGCTGGCCGAGGTGAACAAGCCAGACGAACTCAAGACGCCGCAACCGAAGGCGGGCGGCAAGAGCTACTGGCGAGTCGATGAGGTCCTGGCCGACGGTTCTATAATAGAAGGAAAGGTATGGTCGTTCGACCTCAGCGGCAAACTGCTCGGCTGGTGGAAGATGGATGAGAGCACCGGCAATTCGGTCGCCGATGCCTCTGGCAACAAGAACGCAGGCGCAACTCGCGGCAACGTCGCGTGGCGTCCTTCAGCCGGCAAAATTGCAGGCGCAGCAGAGTTTGACGGCGGAGATTCATACATCGAAATAGCGAACGAATCGGCGTTTGACGTTACCAGTCAGATTTCCATCGCGGCATGGATTAAGGTGAATAAGTTCGACAAGCGATTCCAGACCATTATCAGCAAGGGCGACGCAGACGGCTGGGTTCTGCACAGGGACGCGGAGAGCGACCACCTTGGTTTCGCTTTCGGCCAGGACAGATGGGTCGTGGGCGAGACCGCAGTTAATGATGGTCAGTGGCACCACGTCGCTGTTACATACGACGGCGGCAAACTTGTGATGTTCATCGATGGTCGCCAGGATGCCGACAACCACGTCTCCGGCCCGATTCCCGTCAACAACACGCCTGTCTGCATCGGCGAGAATCCGACGGCGAAAGGACGCTCCTGGAATGGCCTGATTGACGAGGTGCGAATCTACAATTATACGCTGTCAACGGATGAGGTGGCCTCTCTGTATGAGGTTGCGGCCACCGCACCGCAACCCGCGGATGGCGGCGCCATCGGCTCTGCCGTAGAAATCAAACCCGCCTGGAAACCCGCCGCAGGTGCGAAAACGCACCGGCTTTTCTTCGGCGACAGTACCGACAATCTCTCTCTGCTTGCCGAGGTTGACTCGCCGGGCAAGACGGCTTTGCCGAAGCTTAAGCAGGATACCACTTACTACTGGCGCGTCGATGAAGTTATGGATGGCGCCGCAGTCATCACCGGCAGGGTTTGGTCTTTCACCACAAGCGGCAAACTCCTCGGCTGGTGGAAATTCGATGAATCCGAAGGCAAGACCGCCAGCGACAGCTCCGGCGGCGGACACGATGGAACGGTTCAGGGCAAAACCGCCTGGCAGCCGGCGGGCGGCAAAATCGGCGGCGCAATCGACCTGCAGGCCGCCGGCTACGTCGATATTCCCGATGAGGCCGCCTTCGATGCCTCAAAGCAAATCACCGTCGCCTGCTGGGTGAACATCCGCAATGTCCCGTACGCCTGGGCCGGCATTGTTACAAAAGGCGATGCGTCCTGGCGACTCTCCACCGTTGACCGGGGCAGAAAAGCCCATTTCTCCATTACCGACTGGCAGAAAACATTTATGAACGGAAAAAAGGACATTCCCGCGGGCCAGTGGCGTCACATCACGGCTGTTTACGACGGCAGCCAGATGCGCATATACGTTGACGGCTTGTTAGATTCGGCTCTTGCCTGGACGGGCGGAATCCTGAATAATGACCAGCCGGTATTCATCGGCGAAAACGCAGAGCTGCGGGGCAGATACTTTGACGGCCTGATTGACGATGTGAGAATATATGACTATGCCCTGTCGGACGGTGAAATCGCCGCCTTGGCACAGGGACAATAAAGGTATGGATTCGTGAAACCGGTCAGCGAAACAATCGCCGGTCGAAATCAATTGCAGTGGGTCGTGCTCCTGCTGGCGATAACGGTGTTGCTGCCCACCGTGTGCCTGCTGTGGTTTATGAGCCGCGCCGCTAAGAACGAACGCTTAGCCGTTCGTCAGAAGCTGCTCGAAATCTACCAGGGCCAGTTGGAGCTTCTGTCCGACCAAATCGACCGACAGTGGGAACAAAGGATAGCCGCCCTTGACCTCGCCGGCCAGGCCGGCAAGTCCCCGGCGGAACTGTTTGCCGACCTTGCGACCGGCTCGCAGCCGGGATTACCCTGCTGCACGGCAGCCCTTGTATATGATTCCAACGGACAACTGCTCTACCCGGTAGTTCGCAAAGACAGCGACACCGCCGAAACGGCGGGCGAGCGGTTTGAACAGGCCTGGCAATTGGAGTTTGTGCAGAACGATTTTGCCGCTGCCGCCGAGCAATACAATCACATAGCCGCGATGAACGCCGACAATTACATCGGCGGCCTTGCTTCGCTGGCGACTATCCGCTGTCTTCGACAGGCAGGGTGCCTTAATGAGGCAATCGACTCCTGCCGCAAATTCGCCTACGCCACAACTGAGCGTGCCGCCGCAGTTATCCCGCTCGTAGTTCAGGCAAGGGTGCTGCTTGTTACTATGCAGGCCGACGCCAACATGCCGGTGGAATCCGAAGATGTAAGCCGGCTGGTCAAGTCCGCCGCATACTATAGCGCCGCATCAGGCGCCGAGTACCTCCCGATGTCTTCGGACACAAGGATATTCCTCCTCTCGCGTACGCTGCAACTGCTTGGCGATGCCCGCCGGGCGAAGCAATACTCCGCTGAGGCCGAAACCGCAAAGAAACCCCTCGCCGCCGAACAATTAGCTGCATCCATCCTGCAGCAACTGCCCCGGCCGGCGGCCTTCAAGCCGCTCTCCGACCAGGATAAGCAGGACCTGCTTGTGTCATTGCGGCGAATCCTCGACGCGGTCGAAACAAGCGACTGGGCCGGACGATTGCAGGTTGACACCTCCGCGGCAAGGCAATTGCTCGCCGCAGCCGAAGACACTCAGCAGCCGCAACCGCCGACCACGCATCTCTTCTCACAGTGGGCCGAAGACACAATATACAAAACGACTGAGCCGGCAGACCTCTTTGCATTTCTGCACAGGACCAGCGACAAAGTCATCCTGCTCGTTCAGACGTCGGACAATATGGCTGCCGATTTTGCCGTCATAGACGACCAGTTGAAGAAGCCGGGACTATCGTTCAGGGTCATCGATTCAACAGGGACGGTCGTTGTAGGGATGACACAATCCCAGGAAACCGCTTTTCTTCAAGCCGGCCTCGGCGCACACCTGCCGGGCTGGCGCATCGAGCTTTTCTCAACCGAGGCAAACGCCTTTGAAAAGGCGGCCAGCAGGCAAATCGCAATCTCCGTCTGGACGGGAGCGCTCGTGATTGTGCTAATCGTCGCGGCAGGCGCGGCGGCCGCGCAGGTGATAACAAAACAGATGCGCCTGAACAAAATGAAAAATGACTTCATCGCAACCGTCTCGCACGAGCTTAAAACCCCGCTTTCATCAATGCGCGTTCTGGTTGATACCCTGCTCGAAGGCAATATCAAAAACCCCGGCCAGGCCGATGAGTATCTGCGAATGGTCTCAAAAGAAAACGAGCGCCTCAGCAGGATGATTGAGAACTTCCTGACCTTCTCGCGTATGGAGCGCAATAAGCAGGCGTTCACAATCGTCCCGACGAGCGCAAGGACAATCGCGGAGGACGCCGCCGAGGCCGTGAAGACAAAGTTCGCCGCGGGTGATACTGAGTTTGTCGCACAGATTGACGAGAATCTGCCGAAGATAGACGCCGACCACGATGCTATGGTAACGGTGCTCGTCAATCTGCTCGATAACGCCTTCAAATATACATACGAGCAAAAGAAAATCTCGCTCAAGGTGTATGCCGAGGACGGCAGGGCAATCTGCTTCGCGGTCTCGGATAACGGCGTTGGTCTTGCTCGCAGACACGTCAAGAAGATATTCGAGCGGTTCTACCAGGTTGACCGCACCCTATCGCGCAGGGCCGAGGGTTGCGGCCTGGGGTTATCAATCGTAAAATTCATCGTTGATGCTCACAAAGGCACAATATCGGTCGAGAGCAGGCCCGGCAAAGGCAGCACCTTCACCGTCAAGCTCCCGCCGGCGGATTCGCCGAGTCGGTGAAAAAGGAGCGTGAAAATGAGAACTGTCCTTATAGTCGAAGACAGCCCCACAATGCTGCGGGCCTTGCAGGACAATTTTGAAATGAAGGGCTACGCCGTCAAGGTCGCACGCGACGGCGAGCAGGGACTGCAATCGGCGCTCTCGGATAGACCCGACCTGGTCATACTCGACATAATGCTGCCGAAGATGAACGGCTTCGAGGTATGCAGCAAAATCCGAGAACATAAACTCGATATGCCTATAATAATGCTGACCGCAAAAGACCAGGAGGCCGATATCGTAACGGGCCTCAACCTCGGCGCCGATGACTACGTTACCAAGCCGTTCGGCATAAAGGAGCTGCTCGCCCGCTGCGAGGCGATTCTGCGGCGAAGAGGCGCGCCGAAGCCCGACTCCTGCGAGTTCGGCGATTGTCGGCTGGATTTCCGGACGGGCCGCCTGACGCGCAATGCGCAGGAAGTGCCGTTAAGTCCCAAGGAGTCCAAACTGCTCCAGTTGTTCCTCAAAAGAAGCGACTGCATACTGACGCGGGATGAGATACTCAACGAGGCGTTCGGCGCATCGCACTTTATCTCGGCAAATAACATAGACGGCTTCGTAACCAACCTGCGCAGCCGTATTGAACCGGACCCGGCCAACCCGGTGTTCATCCACACTGTCGGCCAAATCGGCTTCAAATTCCTGACGGGCAGAGAAAATGGAAACGGTGCTCATAGTTGAAGACGACCCCACAATGCTGCGGGGTCTCAAGGACAACTTCGAATTCAAGGGCTACAAGGTCGTCACGGCAGCAGACGGCGAGGCGGGCCTCAACGCGGCGCTGGCCGCCAAACCCGACCTGATTTTGCTCGATATTATGCTGCCCAAAATCAATGGCTACGAGGTCTGCCGGCTGATTCGGGAACAGAAACTCGAAATGCCCATCATTATGCTCACCGCAAAAGGCGAGGAGTCCGACATCATTCTCGGCCTCAACCTCGGCGCCGATGACTACGTCACCAAGCCCTTCAGCATCAGGGAGCTCCTCGCGCGAGCAGCGGCATTTCTAAGACGCAGCAAACAGGCCGTCCCGGACATCTTTGAGTTCGGCGATTACCGGCTCGACATTCCCGCAAGAAAATTCACAAAGAAAGGCAAGGAAATTGAACTCTCACCCAAGGAGTTCAAGCTGCTGGAGTTCTTCAACAAAAAGCCCGGCAGGGCGCTTACGCGAGATGAAATCCTCAACGCCGTCTGGGGCTTCGACGTCATAGTTACCCCGCGCAGCATAGACCGCTTCGTTACTACGCTACGTGACAAGATTGAGCCAAATCCTCATCGACCAATCTTCATCCACACCATCCGCGAAATCGGCTACAAATTCGAACCGCCGGAAGTAAAGAAGTAGAAACCTCCCCGCCGTTACCACTGCGCTTCGTCGAATGGGCTGACATAGCCCTGCTTTTTCGGCTCAGGCCGGGTCTTCAGAATGGCCTCGGCGATTGCGATGTCGCTTTGGTGCGTAACCTTGATGTTCGATGAATCCGTTTCAACAATCGAGACCTTCTCGCCAATTGCCTCGACAAGAAGGGCATCGTCGCTGATTTTTTCGGCCTGTTTGGGGTCGGCCTTTTCGTGCGCCTTTTTCAGTAATGCCGTTTTGAAGACCTGCGGCGTCTGCGCCTCGTAGAGCCGCGAGCGGTCAACCGTCTTAACGATGACGCCCTCTTTCACTTCTTTGACGGTCGCCGAGATGGGACAGGCGAGAATCGCTGCACCTGTCTTGGCGGCCGCGTTGATTACTTCATCAATCCACTTGGCCGTCACGCAGCATCTGGCCGCATCGTGAACGGCGACAAGGTCGATGTCATCTTTGATTAATTTCAGCGCGATATTGATTGTCTCGAAACGGCTTGCACCGCCGATGAAGGTCTTGACGTTGAAAAGCGAAAGGTTTGCGCCCCAGCGGATTTTGACAAGCTCTTCATCCTCGGCCGGGATGCCGAGCAGGATTTGCTTTACGTCTTCGCGGTTCGAAAAAAGTTCGACGTTCCGCAGAAAGACCGCCCTGCCCGCTACATCGACGAACTGCTTTCTCCGCTTTCCGCCGAATCGGCTGCCCGGCCCCGCTGCACATATTATCGCCGCTACGTTCATCGGCTCGCTCCGTTAGACATCACAGATTTCAATCGCCCTTGCCAGTGATGCCAGCGGGTCGGGCGCTTTCGGGACAAACTCGTGTGCGACATAGCCGGTGTAGCCGGTCTTGACAATTGCCTTCATAATCGCCGGGTAATAAATCTCCTGCGTCTCGTCAATCTCGTTTCTGCCGGGGTTGCCGCCTGTATGGTAATGCCCGATGTACTGATGATAATCCTGAATCGTCCTGATGATGTCCCCTTCCATTATCTGGGCGTGATAGATGTCGTAAAGAATCTTTATATTCGGCGAGCCGACCTTCTTGCAGACCTCAGCGCCGAACTTG
>CAYGVZ010000008.1:0-26167 GCA_964353475.1 uncultured Pirellulales bacterium
GAGACCGCTCGATAGTTTATCGAAATGAAAGGCAAGGGCATTTACGAGCGTGCCATGTGTGTTGCCGCGAGCGGGATGGACGATTATTCCGGGCTGCTTGTTAATGACGATTATGTCGGCGTCTTCGTAAATGACATCAAGGGGAATATCTTCGGGCAGGATTTCTTTGCTGGGCAGTTCCGGCAGGGTTAGTTCGATTTTGTCACCGGCGGTGAGCTTGAAGCTGGACTTGGCGGTGTTGCCGTTCACTTTTACGGCGCCTGCCTTGATTATCTCCTGAATCATCGCGCGGCTGTAGTTAGCAAATCGGCCGTGAAGGTACTTGTCGAGGCGGTGTTCGGTTACCGACCGCCCCACCGTGAGTATCAACGGCGCTGGCTGCATTTATGCTCGACTCACAGAATGGATATTACTTGGCGGGCTGGTTGCCTTCGCCGGTATCGGGCGCACCCTGCGGAGTCGAGGGGGCGGCTTCAAGGGCTGGCGCCTGGGGCGGCGTCTGTGCGCTGGGTTCTATGGGGTTGACTTGCGGCAACGGCTCGGCCGCCGGTCCAGCCGGCGAGGGTTTGAACGCCAGGTCGGTCTTGTAATAGTCCATCGTCTTGAGCCGATGTGCCGCTGCTGCGGCGCCTGCCGTCCCCGCGTATTGCGGCCCCGCTGCAATCTCCTGGCAGATTTGTTTTGCAGCGTCGAAGTTGCCGAGCTCTTCCTCACAAAGGGCCACGCCGAGTTTTGCCATAGCCGCCAGTGAAGGGATGTCTTGGCATTTCTGCAGTGCGCTATTGTAGATTTCCTTCGCCCGGTTCATCTGGCCTGCTACATCCTGCTGCTCTATTTTTCCGGAGCGATAATGCAGTTCGGCCCGCAGCGTCTCTGCCTGCTTTATAAGGGCTACGGCGGCAATAGCGTCGCTGCCGCTGTTTTTTGCAAGCGTCTCAAGCTCGTTGGCGCTCTGCATAAGCATATAAGAAATATCCGCCCCCTGGCTCTGCGCCTGCAGTATTCTCATCTTGTTTTGCGGCAAAGACGCGACCAGGCGGGTAAGCTGGTTCTGCTCGCTGGCCGCGACGACGTCTTTCTGATACCTGTGATAAATGTATGACCCCCCGACAAGCACAACCACAATCGAGACGTAGATTATGATTCGCAGGTTCTTTGTTGCCCACTGGGGCAGTTCCGCCAGCCACTGGGCCAGCTCGTTGGTTTTCAACTCGTGACGATGTTCCGGTCTCATTTTTTTCTCCGCACTTGTTGTTCCAAAAGGTTCGGCAATGCCGATACTTACCAAAGCAAGCAGCGCTATTTTAGCAGAGACGGTTTCGGCTTGCAACAGGGTATATCGGCCTATACAATCCATCCCCGCAGCCGTTTGAACAGTTTAGAGGGTGTTTATGGCAATGATATTTGCAGGGTCTCCGAGAGGTGCAGCGGCCTTTTTTCTCATATTGAGCGGTATTGTTGCGGCTGTTCGGGCGTCCGGGCCGCAGACGGAGCCGAACAGCATCTGGGATAGCGCGAGGTACATCGGCATAGAAGAAGTAAAGCCGGGAATGGAGGCGTACTGCCTCACGGTTTATAAGGGCGCGCAGGTGGAGCGTTTCGAGCTTGAGGTGCTCAGTGTGGTGCGTGATTATTCGCCGGGCCGTGACGCCATTTTGGTGCAGGGTAAAGACGAACGGTTCATCCATACCGGCCCGGTGGCCGGCTGCAGCGGCTCACCTGTATATATCGAAGGTCGGCTGGCGGGGGCGATGGCGTTCGGGTGGTTTTTCAGTAAAGACCCGCTCTACGGCGTGACGCCCATCAGGGAGATGCTTGAGGTTGGACGAGGGGCCGAAGGCGGCGGTATTCGTGACGGTATCAAACAGGCGGGCTGGCGTTACCCCTTTGACTATTCAAAGCCGATAGATTTTGCCGAGGTGGAAAAGCAAATTATATCCACGATTGCGGCATCTCGCGGCGATTTCGGGGCAGCAACGCCGCTGCCGTGTCCGCTCGTCACGTCAGGGCTGCCTGCAAGGGTCGTTTCCGAAGTTGAAGAATGGGCGGGGGCACTGGGGCTGATGGCGGTATCGGGGCCGTCTGGCGGCGCTACCGGCAGCAGCACAGAGCCGGTGCAGCTTGTCCCGGGCGCCTGTCTGGCTGTGCCACTGGTAAACGGCGACATCACGATGGAGGTAATTGGCACCGTCACCGAAGTCAGAGGAAATGACGTCTATGGCTTCGGCCACAGCTTTCTCGGTTACGGGGCCGTTCATTTACCGATGGCGACGGGCCAGGTTCACACGGTTGTTTCGAGCGTGATGCGGTCGTTCAAGGTCGCCACTTCGCTTGACGTTGTGGGTGTTCTGAATACCGATGAATCCGCGGCGGTGCGCGGCCGGCTGGGTGAGCAGGTATATATGATACCGCTGACGGTGGAGGTCGAGCGATATAACGACCCGCGGAAAAGACGATACGACTGCCGTATCGTGGATAATCGGATAATAACGCCGCTGGTGCTTCGAGCGGCGGTTATGGGCGCCGTACTTATGCAGGGAGGCCTTCCGCCCGACAACACGCTCGATTACAAGGTGCGCCTTGATATAGACGGGGCCGAGCCGATTCTGTTTGAAAACGTCTCGACGGATACGGGGCTGACGGAGATGATAAGAGGCAGCAGCAGCTCGCTGGCGCTGCTGATGAGCAACCCTTATCGGGAGGTCAGGATAAAGTCGATTGACATTGCTGTTAAGCTGCTGCCGAAAAACATCAGTTCGATTATCCAGTCGGCGACCCTCGCCGATTCACAGGTGAAGGCCGGAGAGCCGCTTCATATTGACGTGGTCGTCGAGACGTATCTGGCTGAGAAGATGAAATACAGCTTTGACCTGGCTGTTCCTCGGGATGTCCCGCCGGGCCGGTATGAGCTTATGGTCTGCGGCGGCTACGATTACGAGGAATTTCTCAGAAGGGCGGTGCCGCAGAGGTTCACGGCCGTGGATTTGCCGACCCTCGTGGAGTCGATGAACGAGGTACTTGGTATCAGCAGAGACGGGCTGCATTGCGTGCTTGTGCTGCCGCCGAGCGGAATCGCCGTCGAAAGGGCGGAACTTCCCGATTTGCCCTCGACAAAGGCGATGGTGCTGGGTGATGCGAAGCGTGCAATGACGGTTCAGCCCTGTCAGCGATGGGTTGAAAAGAGTATGAAGACGGGAACCGTAGTGCTGGATGGAAAAATGCTGCAGGTAAGCGTGACGGAGTGAACAGGTGCTAACGATGACAAGAGTGAGACAAAAAAAACAGGCGTGCGGCTGCAAATCGGGGCGATATTTCGGCGTTATTGGCCTGGCGGTAGTCCTGGGCGTAACGGGTACGGCCGGTCTGGCCGTAACCAGCAAGGTCGCCCGTCACCGGACAATCGCCGACTTCTCGAAGGGCAAGACGAAAGACGCCATAGTTGACTCTCGCGGGACAATCCGGCTGGGCCGCGCCTCGGAAGTTCTCGTCGATAAATTCGAGGGCGTCTGGTCGGCCAACTGCATCGTGGTAAGCAACGGTGTGGTTTTCATCGGGACAAGCCCCAACGGCGGCGTGTACGAATACAAGCAGGGGAAGCTGACGAAGGTTTACTCCGCCGACCCCTGTGCTGTGCCGGACGCAAACGAACCGAATGAGCCAAACAAGCCCGTCGCGGTCGGCGCAGACAAGCAATTGGCGAATGAACACATCTTTGCGATGGCGACCGACTCAAAGGGACAACTGCTTGTCGGGATAAGCGGGCGACGATGCGCCCTGTGTCGGCTTGAAGGAAAGGAAATGAAAACCATCTTTGAGCCGAACGACGCAAAATACATCTTTGCGATAAGAGTCGATGACGACGGCAACGTCTATCTGGGGACCGGGCCTGAGGGCAAGGTTTACCGGCTTGACGCCTCGCTCAGGAAGCCGGAGATGATTTACGACAGTCCCGACAAAAATATCCTGTCGTTGGCTGTCGGCGGGGACGGCCTGGTCTATGCAGGCAGCGACAGCCGGGGGCTTGTGTACAAAATTGACCCGATGAAAAAACAGGCGACAGTGCTGTACGACAGTGAATTGCAGGAAATCACGGCGATGCTCTTTTCCGGCGGCGAGCTTTACGCGGCGGCGACGTCGGCCAATGTTCTTCAGGCGGAATCGCGGTTTGCGGTCAGGCCGCCGACGGCGGGGCGCCCCGAAGAAGGCCGCAGAGAGTCGCCGAGTCCGGGCGAGGACGAGGGCGGAGTGAAGCTCGAAGCGGCCAATACCAAGGAGGCGACAGATGAAAAACCGCCGGAGGCCAAGCCGCCGATGCGCAGGCCGCCGAAACCCGCGCAGGCAAGTTATGTGTACAGGGTCAGCGCCGACGGGTTCGTCACCGATATCTTTGACGAAGCGGCCGTTTTCTTCTGTCTTGCCGCGGACGGCAACCAACTGCTTGTCGGTACAGGTAACAGTGCGCAGCTTTACAACGTTGAAGCCGCGCCGGAACAGCACGCGCTTATCTACGAAGACGAACAGGCGTCGCAACTGACGTCTGTGGCCGCCGGCGACGACGGGATTTACGTCGGAATGGCGAACCCCGCCAGGTTGGTCAAGCTGGCCGGGCATTTTGCGCGGGAGGGGACATATACATCGGACCTGATAGATGCGGGACAACCAGCGAAGTGGGGAAAACTCCACATAGAGGCGGAGATACCTGCCGGCTGCAAGGTATTGGCGGCCAGCCGCAGCGGCAACGTCAAAGACGTCAACGACGCGAGTTTTTCTGCGTGGACGCAGGCCGCCGAAATCACGGGACCGACCGAGCTGGGTTGTCCCCTGGGCAGATTCTGTCAGTATAAACTCGTGCTGCAAAGCAGCGACGGCAAACAAAGCCCGGTCGTACGGGAAGTGACCGTGGCAAACGCCGTGCCTAATCTGGCCCCGCGCGTCGAAGCGGTGAGCGCGAATCGAGCCGAAGGCCCCGGCAAGAGCGGGACGTTCAAGATTTCATACGCGGTAAAGGACGACAACGGCGACAAGCTGATTTATAAGATTGATTTCAGGAAGGTCGGCGCAGCCAACTGGATTGAGATTGAGGACGCCGCGGAGGCCGAAACCTTTGAATGGGACTCAAAGACGGTCGAGGACGGGCGTTATGAGATACGAGTTACGGCCAGCGACGAGAGAAGCAACTCGCCCGAGACAAAAAAGACGGGCATCAGGATAAGCGATGCGATTGTGGTTGATAATACGGGACCGGTGGTTGAGAAATTCTCAACCGAGAAAAAGGGCCTGTCGCTGACGGTGAAACTGAGAATATCGGATGAGCTGAGCGTAATTGGAAAGTCTGATTACACTGTTGACAGCAACGCCGAGTGGAAGAGCGCCGTGCCGGATGACGGGGTCTGCGACACAACCGAGGAGGACTTCACCATTGCCGTTGAGGACCTCAAGGCGGGCGAGCACGTTGTCTCAATCAGGGTCAGCGACGACGTCGGCAACGCCACGTACAGGAGCTTCAGCGTGAACGTGGCCGGTGGGTGAAACGCTTTGTTATTGGGCCGGACTGGTTGTGCGATACATCGATTATGACAAGATAGCGGCGACGGTTGAGTCGCTGTGCATTGAGACGGCCTTCGAGCTGCCCGCCGACGTGCTGGCTGCTCTTGAGGAGGCGGCGAAAAAGGAATCAAATCCCAGAGCCGCAGGAATACTGAATCAGCTTATCGAAAACGCCCGCATCGCGTCTTCCGAGCGGATACCGCTGTGCCAGGACACGGGGCTGGCGGTCGTTTTTGTTGAGCAGGGATGCGACGTTGCGATAAGGGCGCCGGCGGGCAAGACGCTGATTGACGCAATAAACGACGGCGTCAGGGCGGGCTACGAAAAGGGATATTTGCGAAAAAGCGTCGTTGCCGAGCCGCTCGAAGAGCGAAAGAATACCGGCACAAACGTTCCTGCGGTGATTCATCTTACGGTCGCGCCGGGCGACAAGCTGAAAATCAGCGTGATGGCCAAGGGCGGCGGATGCGAAAACAAAAGTCAGTTTCGTATGTTCAGGCCCACCGCCGACAGGCAGGAGATAGTCAACTGGGTAGTGGAAGTCGCCAAGCAGGCGGGTGCGGATGCGTGTCCGCCATTCATAGTCGGTGTGGGCCTCGGCGGCAATTTTGAATTGAGTTGCCTGTTGAGCAAGAAGGCGCTGCTGCGCGACCTCAATCAGCGAAATCCCGACCCTTGCTACGCCAAGTTCGAAGAGGACTTACTTTCAGCGGTCAACGCGAGCGGTTTGGGTCCGCAGGGTCTCGGCGGCAACACGACCGCATTGGCGGTGCTGGTCGAGACAGCCCCCTGCCATATTGCTTCACTTCCTGTCGCCGTCAATATCGAGTGCCACAGTCACCGCCACAAAAAGGCGATTATTTAGCGGCCTGGTCCGCATACAACCTGTGGTTTAGCTCGGTCATTTTCTGTGGGTCGATTTTAATTATTGCACGGTCATAAGTCATCAGGCCGTTGACCTCGGTTTCGACATCGGTGGTCTGCGTATAGACAGCCGCTGCAAGACCTTTGGCGACCATTGGCTGTAATTTTTCGAGAAGTCCTGCATAGCCGCTCGCCAGTTGTTGCTGCGTTTTAAGCGTGCGGTATCCCCAGCCGCCAGCATCCTGCCAGGTATGTTCCTCCAGTGACAGTCCCAGTCCGCCGAACTCACCAAGCACTGCTGCACGATTCGGCTCGTTCGCCGGCGCAGCAGGCCCGGGGTAGATGTGAATATCGTGAACGTCGCCTGCGCCGCGGTCAGCCCAGCCGCTTGCGTTATCAACCAGCCGCGTCGGGTCATATTGCTTTATCCATTTCGCGATTCGGACAGTGTCATATTGTCCCCATCCCTCATTGAACGGTACCCACATAACGATGCAGGGGTGATTACAGAGGGCATCTATAACATTTTTCAATTCCATTTCAAATTGCCAGGCCGATTCATCGCTGCGTTTGAAATCGGGGTCCTTTTCGCCAATATACCTGTCCCCGCTGGGCATATCCTGCCATACGAGCAGGCCGAGTTTGTCGCACCAGTAGTACCATCGGTCGGGTTCGACTTTGACGTGTTTTCGAGCCATGTTAAAGCCGAGTTGTTTTGTGACTTCGATATCGTGTTTGAGGGCCTCATCGGTCGGCGCGGTGTAGAGGCCGTCAGGCCACCACCCCTGGTCGAGCGGCCCGAACTGAAACAGCGGCTGGTTGTTTAGAAACAGCCGCTTTATTCCTTCGCCGTCCTTAGCAAGCGAGATTTTTCGCATCCCAAAATAGCCGTCAACGCGGTCGGCCTGTTTGTTTGCGCCGTCGAGCAATGTAACCCTCAAATCGTAAAGGAAGGGCGAATCGGGCGACCACAATTTTGGATTCGTGATGCGTAGAATTATCTCCTGGCTGGTCTTGCCAGAGACATTTGACACAACTTTGTTGTTTTGCTTTACTTCGACCTCAACAGCAAGTCCGTCTGCCTGCGCCGAGCACTTGGGCGTCACGCGGACAAGTTGCCCGTCGATATCAGGGACAATCACGAGCGATTCGATGTGCGCGACGTTGACTACCTCCAGCCAGACCGTCTGCCAGATTCCGGTCACTGACGTGTACCATATCCCGTGCGGCCTGGCGACCTGCTTGCCTCGCGGCTGATTACCTGCATCAGTCGGGTCCCACACAGCCACGACAATCTCCTGTTGTCGGCCGGGCCTGAGTGATTCGGTAATATCGAATGAGAATGGGTCATATCCGCCGCGATGAGTACCCATCTTATTGCCGTTTACCCAGACCGTTGTTTCCCAGTCAGATGCGCCAAAATGCAACAGTACCCGCTTATCCTGCCACTTCTGCGGCACGGCGAAATCCCGGCGATACCACAGTGTATTCGGCTCGCCAACTGTTTTCATCACGCCCGACAACGCCGACTCAATAGGGAACGGGACAAGTATCTTTCCATCGAATTGTTCAGGTTGCGGCTGGTTTTTGGGTCGTATGGCATATTGCCAAAGGCCGTTTAGATTGAGCCAATCGTCGCGGACCATTTGCGGGCGAGGATATTCCTGATGAACGTTCTGAGGCGAGACGTTCTTTGCCCATCGCGTCATCAACGGCCCGTCAGCCGGCTTCCAGCCCTGATTTGCTGTTGAACAGCCCGCCAAAATTACGAGCATCGGCATTACAAGCCAATAACGCATTATGCTGCTCCTTCAATTAGTTTATTCTTCGCTGTTCACTCAACCACCTCAGGGCTGCCCGATGTACGATTTCGTGCCTGCCGTCAAAGATGGTGATTCTCTTCCTGCCGCTTGTCTTTCTAAAAAGCGCCGTCCTGTCGCCATAATTCGCATCCGGCGGCGGTTGTTGCAGGTGCGGCGGGACAGCCGCCTTTTCCACAAAGTGTGTTAGTTCTTCTTCGCTTATCTTATCCCTGCTGTCGGCAAGTGCATTAAATGCCTTTATGGAATGGCTGATGGGGACACTGCCCGTATGGCCGTCGTGAATGCCGGCGTTTATGTCGATTGATACGCCCCCGGCGTTTTTTAGATATGTAATCGGCGACCTTTTGTCATATTCAGCATCAACGGCGTGGTTCATTCCAGGTGGTCCGCCGCAGGAAGCGGCAATCTCATCGGCGTAATGCTCATATTCGCCGCCTGCCGACTTTCGTTCAATGTACCATTGACGCAAATCAACAATCGGGCACCAGGCCGAGACGCCCGCCCATAGTTGCGGCGTCCTGCCCGCCAGAAGCAGCGCTGTGTATCCGCCGCCGGAATGGCCGACTAAATAAATCCTTTCGGGGTCAACACGGGAGTTTGCCTTTGCGTAATCGACTGCGCTGAGGATGTCCGCAACCACAAGTTCGGAGCCGGTTGCTTCGGGATTATTGTTCACGCCGCGGAAATTGGGATGAATGAACACCCAGTTATTCTCGATGCACCATTGTGCGTATGGGATGCTCTCCGGCTGCGTGTAGTCATAAGACCAGGTATGCAGGGCAACAAGCAGCGGGACGGGCTTGTGGGTCTTCGGGGCGTAGAACATTGCCGGTTGCTGTGTCGAGTCGGCGCTGCTCAAATAGCTGACTCGCTTAACCTGTTCGGGCCAGCCATTGTTTTTCACGGATGATGCACAGCCGACTGTCATAAGCAACATGTCAAATAGAATAATTCCCAGGACGCTTCGCATAATGCCACATCATTTGCGCGAGAGGCGCTCGCGGCACAAGTTGGCGATTGCAAGGTATTCATTCGGTTCAATCTGGTCGGGTCGGTGGTCGCTCTT
The DNA here is from genome assembly GCA_964353475.1 of uncultured Pirellulales bacterium. Classification (GTDB taxonomy): domain Bacteria; phylum Planctomycetota; class Phycisphaerae; order Sedimentisphaerales; family Anaerobacaceae; genus CAYGVZ01. The sequence goes on from CAYGVZ010000008.1 coordinate 9,301, forward strand.
GACGCTGCATTCTCTGAAAATATCAGTCCAGTCGCTAATGTCGGCAAGGGCGTCCCCGGCGTATTTGGTGCAGCCCTTGAGCATCTTTCGCCGATGCTGCATAAACATACTCACGACCTCGCTCAAGAACGATATGCTCTTAATTAGGCCGGCCTTCTTCTCGTTCCGCACATAGCTTATCATTGCCGAGTTAACCTGCGGCCGCGGCCAAAATACGCTCGGCTTCAAGACCCGAATTATTTTCACGTCGCCTGTCAGCGCCAGCACGATACTCAGGATACCATAATCTTTCGTCCCCGCCTGGGCAATCATCCTGTCCGCCACTTCCTTCTGCACGGTCACAAACATCGCATCGACAACCGGTGTACCGCCAATCAGATTCAGCATCAGCGGCGTTGCAGCGCTATATGGCAAATTGGAAACCAGAAGCAATCGACCTGTGCATTTGGCTCTGGCGCGATTCAAGGCGTCGCTCACCGCGGGATTGACAGTGAATTTGTTCTTGAGGACATCGGCGGCAATTATTTCGACGCCGGGTTTGTCGGCTGATTGTGTCGCCGCGATTTGGGCGAGGATTGCGTCCATTTCGACCGCGACACAGCGGCCGCACCGTTCTGCAATCGCCTCGGTCAGCGACCCGGTGCCGCAGCCAACCTCAAGAACCACGTCGTTCTTATTAATATCAGCGGTTTCAATGAGCAGCCGCATCAGGTTGAGGTCTATAAGGAAATGTTGGCCGAGATGCCTGTTTGGCCGCACGCCCGCCGATTCAAGCAACTGCTCAATTTGTCGTTTAGTGTGCATCAGCCGATGCCTTTGCCTGGGCAAGCCGGCGGGTCTTTTTGATGGTGACCATTTGGATGGCGGTTTTTATCGCTTCCATCATACTCGATGGGTCGGCGATATTTTTACCCGCGATGTCGAAGGCCGTGCCGTGGGCGGGTGACGTCCTTATTATCGGGATGCCTATGGTAACATTGACTGCCTTGTCGAAGGCAAGCAGCTTTACCGGTATCATCCCCTGGTCGTGATACATTGCGACCGCACCGTCGAACTCGCCCTGGCTGGCGCGCAGAAACAGCGTGTCGGCGGGCACGGGGCCAATGCAGTCAATGCCCTGCTCCTGCGCCATCAGGATTGCAGGTGATATTATGCGTTGTTCTTCATCGCCGAATTGGCCGTTCTCGCCCGCGTGAGGGTTGAGGGCGGCGACGCCGATTTTGGGGTTTTCGATATCGAAGTATTCCTTTAACGCGGTATTGAGCAGGTCAATCGGCTCGAAGACACAGCCGATGGTGAATTTGTGGCGGACATCAAACAGCGCCAAGTGAATGGTCGCAAGTGCAATCTTCAAAGGCCCCGCCACGAACATCATTACCTTTCGCGGCGACTTTGTCAGTTTCGCAAACATCTCTGTATGTCCCGGCCAGGACGCCCCCGCCTGCTTCCAGCTTGTCTTGCTTATAGGCCCCGTTACCACCGCATCTATAATCTCGCGCTTGGCGGCGTCTATGGCATCGACACAGAAACGAATCGACGCCTCGCCCGATATTTTGTCCGGCTCCCTCAGGTAAGGCGGCACCGAATACTCATCATAGTCGGCCACCATCACCTTGTGCGGGTAGTCCCTGCTGATTTTCTCGTGCTGATGACGTCCCCAGAACGGCTCAATCTCCGCCTTGTCGGCGGCGTACCGCAACTGCTCATCCATACCGAAGATAATGAACTTGGCCGAGCGGCGTATCTGCGGCTCTGCCAGCGCCTTGACTATCACCTCAGGCCCTATCCCCGCAGGGTCCCCCATCGTGATGCCTATCACCGCCTGCTCGCTTATCGAGTTGTTGCCTATACCATTGTGCATAGCTTTGCTCTGCTCTCGGCTCAGTGTCGTGTGCTAAAACCCAATATCCTGTAATTTATCTATCGTCAGGCCGCCGCTTCCTGGCGAGGGGCCTTTGAGATACTTGTGGACCGTCTTGACTATTATATCCGTTTCGATGTTGACTACGTCGTCGATTTTGGCACAGCCAAGCGTCGTCTGCTTCAGCGTCTGCGGTATCACGGCAGCACTGAAGCCATCCTGGTCCATATCAGCAACCGTCAGCGATATGCCGTCAACCGCAACCGAACCCTTGACGACCATTTCGGCAAGCAATTCGCGGCCGGCAGCGAACCTGAATGTCGCAAAATCGCCTTTCTTCTTAATCGCCTTGATAGTCGCAGTGCCGTCGATATGCCCCTGAACGATATGCCCGCCAATCTGGTCGCCCGCCATTAAGGCAAGCTCGACGTTGACCTTCGAGCCGGCTGATAATCTGCCAAGGTTGGTTTTAGAGAGCGTTTCTGCGCTAATATCGAAGGCGGCCGAGCTGCCGGTTTGGCTGGCGACGGTCAGGCATACGCCGTTTATTGCGATACTGTCGCCCGCCTCCGCGTCTCTCGACGCGAGTCGAGGCGGCAGGCCGATTTTGGGTTGCCCCGCCAGCCGGCCCAAATCGACTGTAAGGACGGCGGTATCGCCCTTTCGCATCAGCGACCTTACCGAACAAACCTGCTGGATGAGTCCCGTAAACATTATCAATTGACGGCTCTCGATTTTCGGTTTACTATTGGCCATCAGACAAGGCCGATTAGAACGTCATTGTAATGAATCGGCCGCCAATAATCAATCTGTAAGACAAGGAGGCAACGGTAATTATGAATACGTTTTGGTTAAAAGTTGCGGCTGTCGTGATTGTTATTGTGGCGGTGGTTATCGTGGTCAGCAAATTCAAAAGCTCATCGGCGAAAAAGTCGGGCGGCTCGCACGCGGTTGTATCCGTCGAGCCGGAAAAGCCAAAGACGTTCTATGACGTCATAGCCCAGGACGACAAACGGCTGCGAGCGGCACCGGAAGTGAACCAGGCGGTTCAACAACAGTTCAAGCAGCTTGCCGAGGAGCAGAAGGTCGATGCCGAACAGTTGTACGAAATGGCTATCGCCCAGCGGAAAATGGGACGCCTGCCCGGAATGAGCTATGGGCAAATGGTCGAGTACTGCCGGATGATTATCGAGCGATACCCGGAAAGCGAATACGCTTACAAGGCCCGTAAAATGTTAGGCGAAGTCCCGCAACGCGAATGGGAACGCCACAAAATCACACAACAGGAAATAGATGGTACCGTGATCGTACCTTCAAGGTAGATTCTCTCTCGGATACGGCTCGTACTCAAGGAGGAGTAAAGATGGCACAAGGAGTGTCAGTGGGAAACATCCCGGTAATTTCGATAACGGCGAATTGTCTGCCGGAGGCGTGGGAAAAGGCGGTATTGGCGGTATGGGACAAGGGGCTGCAAATCAAGACGCAGTATGACAAGCCCGAAGACCCGCCGAGCAGGGATGCGACTGTGATGGTCGCCGTCAGCAACCCATTCAATGAGCCGAGGATTCACAAGAATTTCCCCGGCGGGCCTGAAGAATTAGAGGCCTATCGCCAGGAGGTCGTCAACGGCATTCACGACCACTGGATAGACCCCGCTGCGGGCAAATGGACCTATACCTATCACGAACGGCTGTTTGCATACTCACCCGTCGAGGACATCAGGAATCCCAAATCGCCAAAGCCATTCAGGAAGGTTAACCAGATTCAGTACATAATTGACTACCTCTCGGAGGTAACGCATACCCGCCGGGCGCAGGCGATAACCTGGATGCCGACTGCTGACCCGCAGACGGACGACCCGCCCTGTTTGCAGCGGATATGGTGCCGGCTTATCGAAGGCGATAACGGCGAAATGTCGCTCAATATGAATACGCACTGGCGCAGCAGAGACCTCTACAAGGCGTGGTTTATGAACGTCTATGCGCTCACCGACCTGCAAAGGACAATCGCCGGGAAAATCAGCGAGAAAATCGGCAGGCCGGTCGGCGTCGGCAGGTACGTCGATATAAGCGATTCGCTCCATATCTACGGCAGTTATTTCAACGACGCATCGCGGGAAATCGAGAAGATGCGAAAAAGTCCCTTTACGGAGCGGGCGTGGGAAAGCACGCACGCAGCTTTCGAGATGATGACGGCAGAAGCAAGAGAGAAACTGGCGCAAGACCCCGACTGGTACGCCAAAGCAAGAGGATAAAAGAATTGAGTGAGCGGACTGACGACGTGCATACGAAGACGACAGACGCCGGCTGGGCCGGGGGGGAAGAATCGCTGTTGAAGTGGCGGAGGCGCAACCGGTATTACTACGAATGGCTTGACAGGATATACCGGTTTGTGGTCAGGCCGGGCAGCAGGGTCCTGCACGTCGGTTGTGAGTGCGGGGACCTGTTAGCGGCGGTAGAGCCGGCGTATGGGGTAGGGGTCGATGCGGACGCCGAGGCGGTGGAACTGGCGAAGAAGCGTTTTCCGCATTTGAAGTTTTATGCAGCGGATCCGCACGAGCTATTTCTGGACGAGAAATCCGCAGGATGGCGAGGCCCATTTGATTATGTTTTGATATGCAATTCGCTGGGGCAGTGGCGGGACATTCAGCAGGTTCTGGAGCGGATACGCCCGTTGACGCACAGCGGGACGCGGGTGGTCATCACGTACTACAGTTACCTTTGGGAATGGATTCTGCGGGCGGGGTCTGCGTCTGGGATTCGTCGGCCTCGGCCATATCAGAACTGGCTGCCGCCGGAGGACATAATGAATCTCTTGAATCTGGCGGATTATGACGTAATACGGAGCGATTCGTTTGTACTCTTGCCGAAGCGAGTGCCGCCGCTGACGACATTGTGTAATTATATGCTGTCGCTTCTGCCGGGGTTTCGATACTTTAATTTAATCAATCTTGTGATAGCACGGCCTGCGCCGGTTGCTGCAAGGAACGAAGATTTGTCGGTCTCGGTAATAGTACCAACCAGGAACGAGCGAGGCAATATAGCCGACGCGGTCAGCCGCATACCGAAAATGGGGCGCGATACGGAAATCATATTTGTCGATGGTAACAGTACGGACGGGACGGCGGAGGAGATTGAGCGACAGATTAAGACGCATCCCGAGCACAAGATAAAGTTGATTCACCAGGGCGACGGCAAAGGCAAAGGCGATGCCGTGAGGAAAGGGTTCGCGGCGGCAAGCGGAGACGTGCTCGTGATACAGGATGGGGACCTGACGGCGCCTCCCGAGGACTTGCCCAAGTTCTTTGCCGCCCTGCGGGACGGCAAGGGCGAGTATATAAACGGTTCGCGGCTTGTCTATCCGATGGAGAAGCAGGCGATGCGATTCCTTAATCTGCTGGCGAACAAGTTTTTCGGCTCCCTTTTTACGTGGCTGCTGGGTCAGCGATTCAGGGACACGCTTTGCGGAACAAAGATGATACGCAGGAACGATTACGAAGTGATTGCGGCGAACCGTTCATACTTCGGGGAATTTGACCCGTTTGGTGATTTCGATTTGATATTCGGAGCGGTGAAGCAAAATCTGAAGGTGGCGGAGGTGCCGGTTTCATATCGCGCCAGGACGTATGGGGCAACGAACATCAGCAGGTTCAGGCACGGGCTTTTGCTGCTGCGGATGAGCTGGGTAGCGTTCAAGAAGATAAAATGGCTTGGCAGGACAGGATAGCCGGTCTATGAGCACAGGCGCTGATTCTCGCGGGGGCACGGGGGGCAGGAAGAAGGTATTGATATTCATTGTCTGCTTCAATGACGAGAAGTCGATAGAGGGCGTCCTCGGGCAAATCCCCAAAGAGGTGTTCGAGAACACGAGTTTCGAGACGGAGATACTGATAATCGACAACCATTCTTCCGACCGGACGTTCTATGCTGCGCGGGATTTTGCCGACAGTCACCCGCAATGGAAGTTCACGATTTTGTACAATCCGAGGAGTCAGGGTTACGGGGGCAATCAGAAAATAGGGTTTCGCTACGCGATTAAGAACGGTTTTGACGCTGTAGTCCTGCTTCACGGGGACGGGCGGTATGCGCCGCAACAGGTGGGCGAGATGATAGGTCCTGTTCTTGCCGGGGAAGGTGATGCGGTCCTGGGTTCGCGGATGATCCGGCAGAGACAGGCACTGAAGGACGGGATGCCGTTATACAAGTGGATTGGGAATATAGCGCTGACGAGCGTTCAGAATCGCATCCTGGGGTCGCGGCTGTCGGAGTTTCACAGCGGGTATCGGGCGTACAGCGTGCGGGCGATTGAGCATATTCCGTATGAGCATAATTCGGACGGGTTTGATTTTGACACCGATATTATTATTCAGTTTTTGGATACAGGAAAACGGATTAAAGAGATTGCGGTGCCGACTTTCTGGGGCAGCGAGATTGCCGGGGCGCACGGGCTGCGTTATTCGCTGCGAGTGCTGTGCTCGTCGATTTTGTCGCGTGTAATGCGGCTTGGGATTTATTACCACCCGAAGTTTGATTATGAGCCGGAGACCAACTATCGTTACAGGGAGAAATTCGGGTATCCCAGTTCGCACCAGTTTGCTCTCGAGCAGGTGAAAGCGGGGACGACTGTGGTGGACATCGGGTGCGGGCCGGGCTTTATGGCGGAACAACTTGCACGCAAGAATGTGCGGACGATTTCAATCGACCGACAGATACAGCAGAGGACGCGGGAACATTCGTCTCAGTGTATAGAGGCGGACGCCGACAAGTACGATTTTGCCGATGATTTCGGGAAGGTGGATTATATTCTGGTGCTGGACATCATAGAGCATCTGAAATCGCCGGAGCGACTGTTGCGGGTGTTAAGGGAGCGGTTTTCGCGGGATTGTCCGACGGTGATAATTACAACGGGGAACATTGCATTCCTGCCGCTGCGCGTGAGTTTGCTGTTTGCGGGATTTCATTACGGCCGACGCGGGATACTGGATATGGACCATACGCGGCTGTTTACGTTTTCGTCGCTGCGCAGGACCCTGCGTTTGAACGGCTATGAGATTGTAAGCTGTCGCGGCCTGCCGGCGCCGTTCCCGCTTGCGGTGGGTAACGGCTGGCTTGCGAGATTCCTGCTGGTGGTCAACCGGATACTGATAGCCGTTTCAAAGAGCGTTTTTTCATACCAGATTGCCGTTATATCGAGACCTCTGCCCACGGTGGAGCACCTGCTCCAGGAGGCGCACGAAGCTAAACATAGCAGGGTTGATGTATCGGACTTCGAGAAGAGATGAGGGGCGACAAAAAGAACAGGTTGATACGACAACGCAGGATGACTGCCTGCACCGCGGAAAGCGAGCCGGGGCAGCCAGGGATATTATTGTCTCGACTGAAACGAATGGTATTGCCGGCGGTTGTTTTCCTCTGGCCCTTCGTCTATTTTTTTCGCCACATCATCCCTATAAACGGGACATACACCGCGCTCATCAATGACTTCATCTCCCTGTATTACAGATACAAGGTTTATCTGCTTGATTGTCTGGCGAATTTTCATTTCCCGCTCTGGTCGCCCTCCGAGGCGGCGGGTTTTCCGTTCTACACCAACCCTTTCGCCCAGGCGTTCTATCCCCTCAACATCCTGCTGGTGTTATGGTACAAAATACTCGGCGGTTACATCCCTCTTGACCATCAGCTCTTTACGGTCTTCGGAATCGCGATATTCGCGCTCGGCCTTTTTATGTGGCTGAGAAAAATCAATACGAACACCAGGGCGGTGCTTTTCGCGGTTCTGGTAATGTCGGTCAGTTTCAGGATGGCCGAAATAATGAGGTTCCCCAACGCTGTCCACACGGCGGCGTGGTATCCCTGGGTGCTTTACGCCATAACTGCCGTTATGCACAGCAGAACCCTCAAAAGCGCGGCGGGATACGGTTCCCTGCTGGTCTTGTTTCTGATATGTCTCTGGACGGGTAGCTATCCATATTATGTATATTACTGCCAGTTTCTGTTTGTCCCTTATTCTCTGATTTTTGTGATAAAGCCCCTGAGGGCACGGTTGATAGGGACACAGCCGATAAACTGGAAACTCGCGCTGACGACTTTGATTATCGCCGGGGTTGTGTGGATAGTTATATGCGGGCCGCACATAATCGGCGTTAAACACCTGATGATGCAGACAACAGACCGAGCAGGCAAGAGCTTTGCGTACTCAACGGACCACGAGTTTACCTTCGAGGACACTCTTGGCTCGCTGATGTATCCGCCTGCCGCAATGGAGGACGGGTGGAATTTCTTCAGCGTAACGGGGCTGCTGATAGTCCTCTTGTATATGGTCAGAGGCGGGACAATCGCCGCGGAAACTGAAGAAGAAGGAAAAATTACGCCAGCCGGCTGGGACCTCCCTGTTAAATTGTGCTTTATTATCTGGATTGGTACGATTACTTACATCACCTACGGAAAACACTCGTACCTGTTCCGCCTGTTGTGGGAATATATGCCCGGTTTTTCCGCTCTTCGTATATGGGCGAGGTTTAACATCACCCTTGTGCCGATTCTGGCGTGGCTGTTGTCGCTGGCTTATGCGTCATTCGAGTCCTCGATTTCACACATCGCCGCCGTCGGGAAACAGCCGAAGGTGTTATCACTGATTATTGCGCTTGCGGCGGTCTATGCAGCCGTTCTCGCAACGCAGGTGTACTTCTATGCAAACAATATCTACGACCCCTACTGGCCTGAGTATTTCAAGCACCTCACGCCCCAGCGTACAAAGTTCATCATCTATGGCACCGTGGGGTTTGTCGCCGTTTGTACGGTTGTACTTCTTTGCGGACGGATTCGAACGTGCTCCGACCGCTTTCTTACGATGATACTGCTTGCAATGCTGGCAGTTGTGGTTCTTGAGTTGCGACCCGTCGGGACGCATGTATGGACCAGCCAAGGCACATTCCAGCAAAACCGCCAGCGCCTGAACGTGACCTTGGCGAATGAGGCCTCATTCCGGTTCCCCCGCATCGATAACAGCTTCACCATTGCCCTTGGGCCGGTTTTCAGTGCAGGCATTATAGAGAACTGGTACTTCAGCAGATATGTCAAATTCCTCAGGGAACACCAGAACGAACCTGAAGCACTAAAAGTGCTCCTTGGAGTGACGGATGGCAGAAGAGTATTCTTCTCCGAGTCCATAAAGCATCCTACCATTATCTCGTTTCTCACCGATGGAAACCGTTATCTTAACACGGGACATCTGTTATCATATACAGGTGATGAATTTAACTGGCAGGTCGATGCGCCGGTCGAAGGATATCTTAGCTTTATTGACAACTGGGACCGGGGCTGGAAAGCTTATGTGGACGACAAGCCGGCAGAGACCGAATTGCTTTTCGGAACTTTCAAGGCAGTCCGGGTGTCACCCGGTCGCCATTACGTCAGGTTCCGCTATCAGCCGGGGATTCTGTAATCGTATAGTGATTTTCCTGTTCCTGGAATACCGCTTGCTTGGCCATGGAGGCCCGATTTTATGAGGTGGTTAGTTAATCGTCTGCCCATAACCCGGATTAAACTGTTCCTGGGCCGGGTGCTCTACCGCATTGTGCGCTTTGTATGCCGCGAAGACAGACGTATTATTGTCCGGAACGGCATCACTTATGAAGTTGATTTGTCGGAGGGTATGGACTTATCCCTGTTCTTGTTCGGCGTTTTTCAGAAGCACGTCTGTCGGAACAAATACCTGTCGCTGCCGCAGGATGCCGTCATCTTCGATGTGGGAGCAAATTCCGGAACGATGTCTCTGCAATTTGCCGGGGTAGCTCCACGGGGCAAGGTATATGCGTTTGAGCCAACCTTTTACGCCTTTGCCAAACTTACGAGGAACCTGGAATTGAATCCCGAGCTTGCGAAACGTATCGTTCCCGTTCAGACATTCGTGTCATCGAGCACGTCCAGCCGGCCAGCTATCAGGGCGTACGCAAGCTGGAAAGTGGCGGGCGGCGTGAGCGAAACCGGGCATCTGGTTCATGGCGGGACGGAAAAACCAGCCGAGGGAATAGGCGCAATAGCATTAGACGATTTTTGCGAGCAGCATAAGATTCAAGGGCTTGATTTCGTTAAAATCGATACCGACGGGCACGAAATGGAAGTTTTAAAAGGTGCCGTGAATGTCATAAGTAGATTCAGGCCTGTCATCATCTTTGAGATAGGGCAGTATGTAATGGATGAAAGAGGCATCAGTTTCTCCGACTATCTGGAGTTCTTTGGGCGTCTCGATTACTCTTTGTTCAATAGCAGCAACATCAGAAGAATAGACGAATCCAACTATCGCAGACACATACCGTTAAAAGGGACCATCGACATTCTGGCGGCGCCGAGAAACAGCAGGCACATAAGAATGGAAAGCTGATTGCGATGTTTTCTGCACAGGTTGGCAGCAACATCGCACAGGGGAATGTAATGAGCAGACACAGGGTGATAAAACCTGCATCTGGTGCGGACAATCGCTCAGACAAGAGCATAAGAGTGCAGTTGTCCGGCAAGGCGGGACTGGAAGGGGCAGCCAGGCGGGAAAGAGCGCTTATGATTTTCATCGCGGCGGTTCTCCTGATTCTTGGCGCTTATCACTCAGTTCTCTACTTCGGCCATACCGTGGTTCCAATTGGGGATTTCCCCGCGTTTTACCACGTGGGACACGAATTGTGGTCGCTCAAAGCGCCGTCTAATTACAAACGAGGTCCCCTGCTCGGCCTGTTGCAGGTTCCGCTGGCCCGGCTGGTGGGCGGCCAATATCCCGACCTTACAGCCGGCTGGCTGCTTAACGCGATGCTTCATCCTCTTAATCTAATCCTCCTCTGGCTGGTCGGCAGAGAAATCGTCGGAAAGTCCGCCGTCTGGTTCGCGATTATCGCCGCGATGAATCCCTGGGTGCTGTATATGCTGACGGAACCCATCGTGGAGACGACCCTGCTGTTCTTCATACTTCTCACTTTCTACCTCATTTTTCGACGCTCCAACTGGTGTTACCTGTTTGCTTCGATGGCAACTATGGTTCGTTATGAGGGGATGGCGCTGATAGCGGCTGCGTTTGTAATGGATATGATATACGCCGAAAGCAAACGAGAACGGATTCGCGCCCTTTTGTATTCGGCGCTGGCGTCCGTGCCGCTGGCAATCTGGATGTCAGCCACTTTCTTAACCTGGCGCACACAGACGTCAAGCAGCCATTATTTGAAGATATTCGGAGCGAATTCAGAGTACTCAAAACTGCTGCTCGGGTCGTACAAGGACAAAGTCGGTATAGTGCTTAATATGAAACTGCTGTGGTCGTCGGCGTTTCAGCCGTTGCTGACGCCCGGCCCGGGTGCTGGCGCCGACGTCGGCGACACAATTCAGAAGCTGAGCAAGTTTTTCGCGGCCGGCGGGTTCTTCTTTGGCTGTATATATGGATTATACAAGCGACAATGGAATATGCTGGCACTGCTCATATTCTTTATGCCCTATTTTGTGATTCACGCGATGTTCCCGGCTCCGCTGTTAAGATACCACATGCCCATATCCTGGATGGCATTGCTGACGTGCTGGTTTGGTCTGCACAGCTTATGGGCGTTGATAGACAAGAATGGCCGGGTGCCGCGCATCTTTGTTTTCCTGCCGGTGGCTTTGCTGTCGATAATTGCCCTGGTGTGGGTGGCTGACCTTTTCCAGTACCTGCCCAAACTGGCTCCGGTCAGCCCAACCTCTTCCTCTGTGCCTTATGTCGCAATGGCGGCGGCTCTGCTTATCCTCTCAGCGGGTGTCTATTTCAAGCAAAGGCGATTGCCGGGCGCGGCGGCCGTTTTCGTTTTGCTGGGACTGGTTTTTATCTCAAATCAATTCGGCCTTGTTTATACCCTCGGTGATGGACAGAGGGAGATTGAGTTCAAACTCCTGGCGGACTGGTTCGTCGCCAACGCCAAACCCGGCGAAAAAATTGGACTCTATATGGCAGAGGTGGTCAGGATATTCGCCCCCAAACGCGCCGATTCTATCGTGGGATTGCCAAAAGCGGACAATCAATCGGAATTCGTCGCGGCCTGTTACAAAGAGGGTGTCACTTATGTCGTATGGGCCACCAGGGAAGGACTCAGTTCCGACCATGCGGATTACCGGGGGGCGAATCTTGATAAGAATCTGGCTTCTCTCCAGAACCCCAAGAGCGCCGGACCCTATCAGTTTGTCACGCAAGTGGGCACGAAAAGAGGTTATGTAAATGTCTTTCGCCTTATCCGACAAGATTAACGTCCTGATGCTGAATTATGAGTGGCCGCCGATAGGCGGCGGGGCAGGGCAGGCGCATCTGGCCATTCTTAAGCAGTTTGCAGGCGATGCTCGCCTCAGGATTGACGTCCTTACCTCGGCGCCGCAACCGGGCTTTCTGGAAGAGAAGTTTGCGCCCAATATAACCATTTACAGGGTGGGCCTTCACAAGAAGAACCTGCATTTCTGGCATAAGATGGAAGTTATCGAATGGCTCGCAAAAGCGAAATTTCACTATCGCAAACTACTGACGGCAAACAAATACCACCTTGCTCACGCTTTTTTTGGTTTTCCGACCGGGTATCTGTGCTACAAGACCGCCGACAAGCTGCCGTATATCATTTCACTTCGCGGCTCTGATGTGCCCGGGCTGCACGCACGGCTGCAACTTGAATACAAGCTGCTTGCCCCGCTGTTCAGGCGCATCTGGAAAAATGCCGCAGCGATTGTCGCCTGCAGTAACGGGCTGAAAGATCGCGCTCATCGCTTTTTGCCCTCGGTCGCGATTGATGTTATCGGCAACGGCGTCGAACTCGACAGGTTTTCGCCTGCGCCAAACTGTAGAGGCAGCAACCGAGAGATTAAGCTTCTTACGGTCGGCAGGTTGTCGGGGACAAAAAGAGTGGATATTCTCATCGACGCCGTCGAACTGCTGCACAAACAGGGGCTTGAAGTCCGCTTTGCAGCGATAGGCGGCGGGGGATTGAAATCGCAGTTGAGGCAAATCGTGCAGGACAAGGGGCTTGGCAACATCATAACCATTACCGGGCGGCGGGAAGGCAACGAAATGCCCGATGTCTATCGACAGAATGATATTTTTATCAGCGCCACGTGTCAGGAGGGCATGAGCAATGCGATGCTGGAAGCAATGGCGTCTGGGCTGCCGATAATCACAACGCGATGCGAAGGCGTTGAGGAGTTGATATCGGATAACGGTATTGTGGTGGATAGCGACGATGCAACCGGGATAGCCGGGGCAGTGAAGACGCTGGTCGATGATAAGGGGCGATACGAAGCAATGCGCCTGGCGGCACGACGGCAGGCGGATAAGTTTGACTGGAAGGCCGTAGCGGAGCAATACATCGAGTTATACAAACACGTGACGGCCTTGAAGGCCGGCTGAGCCGATGAGCAAAACGTTTTGCATAACCATAGATACTGAGCCGGACTGCGATGTTCACTGGAGGCGGTCGCAGCCATTAACGTTTGACTCGGTCATTACGGGAATTCCGCAGATATTGCGCCCGATATGGGACAGGTTCGGGATTCGGCCCGTGTATTTTGTGTCGCCGGAGGTAGTCGAAAATGAGCAATGCTGCGAGGTGCTGAAAAAGGAAAGCCGGCTTGGCGCGGAGATTGGGACGCATCTTCATTCGGAGTATATTGGGCCGGAACAGAAATACGATGATTTTGGGGGAACAGCGAGCGATGAATTCCCCTGCAATGCGTACAGCAGAGAAATCGAAGCGGCCAAGATAACAGAATTGACGGAGTTGATAGAGAAGAGACTGGGTGTGCGCCCTGTTTCATACAGGGCGGCCAGGTACGGGGCGGATTTGGACACGATAAGGTCGCTGCGGGAACTTGGGTACAAGGTTGATAGTTCCGTAACGCCTGAGATTGACTGGAGGCCGATGGGCGGGCCGGACCACTCAAAGGCGCCGAAGCAGCCCTATTTTATTTCCGCGGATGACTTTTATCACGCGGGCGATTTGGACCTGCTTGAAGTGCCGATAACAATATCAGGCAGGAGATTCCCGTTCGGTGGTAAAAGATGGCTGTTTTACAGGTGGTTGCGGCCGACGCACATGACCGGTTTTGAGATGAGACGGCTCGTCAATGAATTTGTGAGGCGTTATGAAAAGCCGGTGCTGAATATGATGTTTCACTCGATGGAGGTGATGCCTGGCAAGACGCCATTTGTGAGAACAAAGCTGGGACAAAGGATGTATATCAGGCGGGTGGAGAAGATAACAGGTTATATGAAGGATTTTGGGTTTGAGAGCAGGACATTGAGAGATGTTTATGAAGAGCAACCCCGGCTGAAAGCCGGGGCTAAATATTGTAGTTGAGTGACGCCAAATGTGTGGAATAGCGGGATTTAACTGGGGCGAGCAGGCGGCAGTTGAGCGAATGGCGGAGACGATGCGCCACCGTGGGCCTGATGACAAGGGCTTCTACGGGGACAACAACGTCTCGCTGGGACATTTGCGCCTTTCGATATTGGATTTGTCGCCGCGGGGACATCAGCCGATGCACTTCGAGAACCTCGTGATTGTCTATAACGGGGAGGTCTATAATTTCAAGGAACTGCGGACCGAGCTTGAAGGATATGGGTACAAGTTCAGTACGGGGACGGATACCGAGGTAATCCTGTGCAGCTATCATAAGTGGGGTGCAAAATGCGTTGAGAAGTTCAACGGGATGTGGGCGTTCTGCATTTATGACAGGGACAAGCAGATTCTGTTTCTGTCGCGGGACAGGTTCGGCGTAAAACCGTTATATTACTATTTCGACGGGCAGCGTTTTATTTTTGGCTCTGAATTAAAGGCAATTGCAAAGCACAATGTCCCCAGGCGCATAAATACAAGCGCAGTCAACTTCTTCTTTTATCAAAAATACATCGGTGGGAACCTGACTATATACGAGAATTGCCGGAAGCTGCGCCCAGGCGAGAACCTGGTCTTTGACCTTGCATCGAAAAAGATTACGCTGTCAAAACACTACGACCTCGAGGCGGAGATAACCCGCTGTGGAACGATACCGATAGCCGAACGGCTTGAAGCGGTAGAGGGAACGCTGACAGATGCGGTACAAAAACGCCTGATTGCAGATGTGCCGGTGGGCAGTTTCCTTTCGGGCGGCGTGGATTCATCGCTCATCTCGGCGATTATCAGCGCCAATCACAGGAATTTTGATACGTTCTCAATCGGGTTTAGGGACGAGTCATACAACGAGCTTGGTTACTCTCAAATGGCGGCGGAACACATAAAAACGGCGCATCACTATGAGTATATGGATATCGACCAGGGACTGATTGAATACATAATCGGGATGATGGATGAGCCGTTTGGGGACTCGTCGATTTTGCCGACGTATCTGCTGTCGAAGATTACCCGCAGGATTGTTACGGTTTCGCTGTCGGGCGACGGCGGGGATGAGGTGTTCGGCGGTTACGACACCTACAAAGGGTACAAGTGGGCTGCGTTTATGCCCGGCTGGATGGTTGGATTGTCGAAGCGGTTTGTGGGGTGGTTGCCGCCGTCGGATAAGAAAGTGACGCTGGGCTTCAAGATGAAAAGGTTTGTAAGGGATTTCGGGGGCGGTGCAAACCGACGGCATCTTGACTGGATGGGGACATTCCCGGATGGGGCAAGGCGGGACCTGCTGGGCGAAAATTTTGTCAGTTCAGATGCGATTGTCCCGTGCAGCGAGGCCGGTAGTTTGCTGTCGGTACAGTTGAACGACATTCACAATTATCTGCCTGAAGATATCCTGAAGAAGGTTGATTTGGCGTCTATGCTGGTCTCATTGGAGGTGAGGGTGCCCTATCTGGATTATCGGCTGGTGCCGTTAGTGCTGTCGCTGCCCGATGAGTACAAGGCGGGCGTTTTTCGAACGAAGCGGCTGCTGAAGCAGATTGCGTCGAAATATCTGCCGAGCAGGATTGTTCACAGGCGAAAATGCGGCTTTACAGTGCCGGTCTCGAAGTGGATACGCCAGAGCGAATTGATAAAGGAGTTCCTGACAGGCAGCAGATATTACGAAGGGGGGCCGCTCAATTTTGAATATGCGAAACGGCTGTTTGATGACCATATCAGCGGGCAGCGCGATAATGCACGCGAGCTGTGGCTGATTTTTGTGTATAATTACTGGAAACACAAGACCCGATGATGGAAAAACAGAAAACAGGACACGAGCGATACGCCAGTTATACGCCACAGTCGTATGAAAAGCAGGGGATAATGACGTACCTCTGCCGGATGCCGGCTGATAAAAAGCTTGTACCAGCCCTGTCGGCGATTAAGGACAAGCGCATCCTCGATGTCGGCCTGGGGACGGGCGACTATACACGGCTGCTGTTGGATGCAAATGAGGTGGTGGGCGTTGACCAGAATCCGCACTTGTGTACGCTGCCGATTAAGGTGCACAAAGGTGACGCGACGGAACTGTCGGCGCTCGTGGGCGGGGAGAAGTTCGACATTGTGCTGTCAACGTGGATGACGGATTATCTGAATGGCGAGAAGCTGGAGGAATTCTTTTATGAGGCAAAGAAGGTTCTGCGGGGGGGCGGCCAGTTGATTACGACGACAATACGGCCTAACGGGTGGGGACTTGTTTATCTGGTTTTGGCCAGATACTGGCGAGGCGTCGATAAGCACGGCTGTGCGAAACGGCGTGTTGCAGAGAAGCTTCGGCGGGCGGGCTTTCGTGATATTGAGATGATTAATCTGAATTCCTGGCTGGGTGTACCCTGGGCGTGCTTAGTGGTGGCGAAATGACGGACGCCTCGAAAAAACCAGTCCGGGTGTGTTTCATATCGCCCAAGGCATATCCGATATTCAATCCGGCGGTCGGCGACTACTTCGGCGGGGCGTGCGTTGACCTGTATTATCTGGCGACAGAGCTTGCGCGGGATGAGCGGTTCGAAGCGAGTTTTGTCGTGGCGGATTACGGCCAGGGCGACGGCGAGATTATCGAGAATGTGAAGGTCTTTAAGGCACTTGACTTCAAG
>CAYGVZ010000009.1:0-23958 GCA_964353475.1 uncultured Pirellulales bacterium
AAACAGGCCGGGTGGCGCGTGGCGTTCATCCCGGACGCCGAAATAACGCATCTTGGGGGGCGATCGGCGAGGGAGGTGGCGGGGGGGAATCGGATAATGATGCTTACAAGCACGCTTGCATTCTTCAGGAAGCACCGAGGCAGGTTTGAGACAGCGGTGTTCACTCTTGTTTTTAAGCCGGCGGTTATCCTGCGCGATGTATGCCACATTGTCTCAGGACTGATGGGATATGTTTACGGTTTTGTAACGCTCGATGCGAGGAGACGTGAAAAGTCATTGTTGAAGATAAGAAATGCAGCCAGGTTTCTTGCAATTTATTCGTACCGATTCCTTTTCAAGATGTGAGGCGACGAATTGTCTGGGTGAGGTGGCAGGCACTGCAGCAGGCCGGGCCGTTTGACGAACGAATCTCTATGTACTACGAAGAGGTTGATATGCGCCGCGACACTCGCCTCTCGATATTCCCGGCAACTGATTTTCAACACTTAATGCCGCCCCTGCCGGGTACTATCAGCGGGGCTGAAGACCAGCTCAATGCCGCAGCAGGGGAACAGATAGCAGAGGTTCTCTTCGTAGAATTCCTGAATCCAGGGAGTGAGGTTAAAGAACCAGCCGAGAAGTTTCTTGATACGGCGCCTGCACCAGAACGGAGAATCGAATTTGAGGCGCAGCGACAGAATATTTATCTTCACGGGCGAGTAGAAGTCAGGTACTTTTCTTCTCAACTGCAACTCGGGCCTGACGAAGTAGTAGAAACTGTACAGCCCGAAGAATCGCCTGTGCGTGGGGTCGGAGTAGAAGTAGGGATTTGAAAAATGAGGCACGTAAACACGGGCTTTGCCGCCGGGCTTAAGTACCCTGCACATTTCCTTGACCATCAGTGTGAAGTTATCGATATGTTCGAGGACGCTGCGGCAGTGAATCTCATCGACTGAAAAATCCGGCAGAAACGGCAGCCCCTGTTCAATGTCCGCGACGATATCGACGCCGGGCAGGTCAACTTTGTCTATTCCGATACAGCCCGGCTTTTTCTTTGGCCCGCAACCAAGTTCGATGACAACGGGGCTGGCACCGTGAATTACCTTGTCAAGATCGAGTCGTATCAGTGAATTCATAATTACCCCTGGTTTTGTATCAGGTGACCCTCCGGACAAGACGCAAAACAATCTCCGCGAGACCGCGTTGGACAAACTTGGAATCGAAGCGGTGGGCCATTTGCCCTGCTGCTGTGCCCATTTGCGCACGAAGCGCCGGATTCTGGATAAGCTGTGACAATTTCTGTACCCAGTCCGCGGCACTTGAGGCAAGCAAGCCGTCGGTACCGGCGCGGATGATTTCTGCATTGACACCGACCGGGCTGGCAACGATGGGCAGGCCGGCGGCAGCATATTGCAGAATCTTGAAACCGCATTTACCTTTTGTGAAGGGATTGTCGGCAAGGGGCGCAAGGCCGATATCGCACTCGCCGAGGTCGGACGCCTGTCTCTGCTGCGACCACAGGCGCTTCTCGACCTGCATACCCGCCAGATTAAAAAACTCGTCGCCTATGATGCGAAGCACGACATTCTTAAACAGACGGCCTGTCTGCTCTATCGCCGGTTTAATGTCAGCCAGGTACCCGAGAGTCGCCCTGCTGCCGATCCATACCAAGCGGATTTTGCCGTCGCCCGGCCGCGCAACCTTCGCCGCATACTCGGCGACATCAAGCCCCGTAGGCAGGATATGCACGGTCGAATTGATTATCCGCGCGTGCTCAGCCAAATACTTGTTGCCCGCAATAACCACATCGGCGAGCGCCACCGTTCTTCGAAACGACCTTTGCCTGCCCCAACTGATTCTATCGGGGCGATTGTCGGAATACATCACCGCGTCGTCGAAGTCGTACACGATTTTTCTGGCATAGTGCCTAAGCACAATCGCGTCGAGCCAGTTGAGGCGTTTCTTTTGCAGAAACACGGCGTCAAACGCGGCAGCCGTTTTGAACAGGTGCCATCGCACAAAAGGGTCCCGGGGCAATTGAGCCACCGTTCCTGAAATGCCCTGCTGTTTCAGCGGCTCGATGTAAATGCCGATTCGCTGCCGGAAACTGGCGCGTGTCGGATTATTGGTTATTACAAGAAGATTCATTGCTTTGAAAACCATGGGGCGTCATAGTCGCCCTTTTCGACAAGGTCAAGCATGTAACCCGCCATTTTGACGCAGTTGAATTGTTCGTGCGTCCATCTCATACCCGCATCCGCAATTTTCTTCCTCTCGCTCTCGTGTCCCAAATACCACTTCGCCAGCTCAAAGAACTCGTCGACAGTGTCAAAATATATCAGATGCTCACCGTCCCTGAAGAGTAAATCGGTATCAGGCACTCTCTTTGCCAGCACAAACGCCCCCCCCGCAAGGTAGTGCGTAAGCCGGTCGGAGTGGTACAGCCGAACGTTGTTGTCGCCGTTTATACTCAGTGCAATCCTGGCCCCGCTGATGGCGTATAGATAATTCATACCGCCAATGCTTTCTCTGCCGCAGCACCCATAAACATTCGCGTTGGGCAGCCCGGCAAGCCGGCTCACAAGTTCGTACCGCATCGTCTCGCCCGGAAAACGTTTTGGGTTGTGTCTGATTTGCCCTGTCCAGAGAATATCCGTCTTCCACTCATCCGAGACATCGTAACGGTGGTCAATATCAGGGTCGCACAGGTTCGGCATAAATACGCACTTAGGGACACCGGCATCCCGGTACGTCTGAAGGAACTTGCCGTCGTTGGTTGCAGCGACAATATCAAGTTTCTTTGCGGTCTCGACCCTGTCCCTTTGAAGCTCCGGCCACGGGTCGCCATCAAGGCCGATAAATACGGCGCTCGGCGCCGCTTGCCGCATCCGGTCGATGGTCTCTGCATTCAACATCCGCACAATGTTCAAACAGACAATGTCCGGCCCGTAGTTTCCTACGACGCCTGCAAGTATCGCATCCGCTTTCGCCTTGCAAAATACCCCCGCGAAGGTCTTGCTCTTGAGCGGGCTTAACCCCATCAGGACATTGTAATAGTCAAAGTACCGCACATCGTGACCGAGGCGGATGAACCCCTTGCCAAGCTTGTAGGCCTGGTTAAGGGTCATCTTCACCGGCTTGTGGCTCATATCGGCTACAATCAGAATACGTCCTGCTCTCGGCATAAAACTACGCCCCCAGGCGCCTCCAGCCAGTTGCACCTGAATGAGACCGTCCACTTAAACTATTTTCCTGATGATTTGCCTTTTGTATTCAGGGTCGTCCAGTTGGTGAATTTTTCTGCCCTCTTTGGTGCCGTCAACGTATTTAAACTCCAACGGCGTTCCTGTCACGGCTTTTCTGAGAAACCATTCGTACTCCACGTCAAGGTGACCGACATCGATTGCCTGGTATCCTTTTTTGCACAGGTCGTAAGCCAGCACCGTCGCAGTAGGCCCCAGCGCAGCTAAAACCAGCGTGTCCGTAGGTATATCATCAAAAGTCGCCAGAATCCGGTTGTATTTATCGAAGGCGCTGCGAGCAGGGCAAAGAATGCGTGATACGGATTTAGCGCCGCCAAGCAAATCATTAAACATCCCGAATCTTGTTCCTTCGCCTTCACATATAACGACGTCTCTGCCCAACCATATCTTTTTGAGTTTCTCAAAGTACTTACCGCACTTTTCGTAATGTTCGTCTGTTTTTTTGAAAATAACATAAGGTCTGGTAAAAAGGGCGTTGTAGTAAACACGACTCATATCAAGATGAGAATACACCCATTCCCTATTTTCACACATCCACTGTCTCCAGAAATCAATCCCGGGCTGCGTATGATGATCTAATAAGCCAAAAGTGTCAACAAGAGCCACTAAAAGATTTGGAATATCTGAAGCAATTATTTCTTTTAAGCGTTGAACCAATTCGGGGGAGCGGTTCTGAAAATGAATACGGTTTCCGTGCATAACGCCAAACTCGCCGTCCCCAAAACGGGCTATCGAGCATTTGCCACGCAAAATTTTTTCGAGTGTCTCATCGATTGTTTTTATGACTGGAACACGAACACAAATCTGGCCTTTGGCCATTTTGTCACAAATTTCGTAAGGCAAATTACCCAGCATGTACCGCAATTCCTCAAGCTGCTTATCTTTTTTACTGGGGCGAAACAACTTCCTCTCGAGCCTGTTTAGTTCTTTTTTTATTTTCCCAAACATCTTACGCCTATCTGGGGTTTGAGTTTCAGGCCATTTCCTGCATTTTAACAGCATATAAATAACCTGTAATGGGTTCTTTTTTCAATCCGTGTCTGACGTGTACAGCAAAGCCGTTTTCAGTGAAAATCTTTACCAATCTGTCCGGTTTCTTAAAATGATACTCCATAAGAATAGCATCTATCTTTCCAACCAAATTTTCCTCATCGAGCCGTTCAAGAATCTCGAACTCCGCTCCCTCGCAATCGCATTTGATAATAATACGATGGTGTTTGTTTTCTTCAAATATGGGAGCGAGCATTTGAGCGGCATCCTTTACTGATACTGTTTCTGTTCGTACATTCTGTTTGACAGATACAGCGTGAGTCGTGCTCATGCAGTCAGATGCGTCTATAGAGTATGGTATTTCCAAAGTCATATCTTCTTTGCCAAGTCCGCATGCAAAAATCCGGACCTTTTTATTAAGCTCGGGGTTAAGGTTAAGATTTTTCTTTGCTAACGCAAGCGTTGGCTCGAACGGCTCGAAAGCGTATATTTTCTTAACGTTTTCTTTTGCCGCAAAGAAAAGAGAAGCGATTGCGCGATTCATCCCTATATCAATTACAACAGAATCATCTTTGCAGCTTAGATTATAAGTTTCATCCACGAGTATTTCTCCAATATGAGCACATACTTTTGCATAGTCCGATATATCAAATCTGATATGTTCTTTTGTGAAGGCAACATCATCTTCGATTATACAACCATAATCGAGAAGCTTTGTACGGCGTTCTCTTGATTTTACCAGTTTGTTTCTAATCTCTTTTCGCCTCTTTTTGCCGGGAATAAAACAGCACAGGAGATTTACCGGAATTTTCATTATTGACATCGGCAAATCCTTTCCGCCATCCTAACCGCATATATATATCCTGTGTTAATCTTTTGTGATAAAACCTTTGTGTGTACGGCAAATCCATTTTTTGTCAGGATACTTACCAGCTCGTCCGGCTTATTGAAATGGTACTCCATAAGAACAATATCTATGCTTCCAATCAGTTTCCCCTCGTCAAGCCGTTCAAATATCTCGAACTCTCCTCCCTCACAATCGCATTTCACAATTATGCGCTCATTTTCGTTTTTTTTCAGAATAGAAGCTATTTCTTTTGCCGCATCTTTGATGACAACGGTTTCCTTTCTTGTATTTTTTTGGCCTTTGCAAACATCATGCGTAGTACTCATTTTGCCGGTCGCCCTATCCATATACGACAGTTCCAAAACTGCTTCCGCTTTGCCAAGTCCAAAACCAAGGGGAACTATTTTCTCCTTCAGCTTCCGGTTTAACTCCAGATTTCTCTTTGCCAGTTCAAACGTCGGCTTGAACGGCTCAAAGGAATATATTTTCTTTATGTTCGGATATGCCGCAAAAAACAACGATGCTATGCCCCGATTCAGCCCTATATCAATCAAAACCGCATCACCACCGAGAACTACGGCATACTCTTTATTAAGAAGCACCTCGTTGGTGATTCCCATTGCTTCACGCGGCTCGCTGGAAATATCTATCTGGATGCCTTGTGGTGTCGTAACAATCTCATTTTCTATTTTACATCCGCGAGCCAAAAGTTCTCTTCGCAGTATCCTTTCGCCGCCTGTCAGACGGCCTCTTATCTTTTTTCGCCATTTTCTTAATGGGACAAAACAGCACAGGAGATTTACCGGTATCTTCGCTATCGACATCAACAAATCCCTTCTGCCATTCTTGTGGCGCAGATGCAACCAGTTTTTGATTTGCGGAGTCCTAAGTATATGCCAGAAACGCACATTCAAAAACAACATTTAACTCGGGTTTTCGGCCCGAACTAAAGCATTGCGATGGCAGTAGAATGTTATGACTTGCTTTGTGGGGCCGGCGTTCTCTCATATTTTCCTGACGATACCTCTATCTCCTCGATTCTGATGCGGTATTTGCTGTCATACTCCACGACGGCGGCAATAATACGCTCTACATCTTTCTCCGTCAGCCACCAGCCAACCGGTATCGAAACCTGCTCGGCGACAAACTCATCAACACCAGGCAACTCCGTGCGGAATTCCTTGCACATCGTATGCAGGTCATTTCTTGCGTGCACCTGTGAAACGGTTACACCCGCTCCCTGCATATGCTCCATAAACCGCAGATGATCCTTCGCCCTCACCGTATAAAGCCAGCAGCTGCTCAGGCGGTCGTCTTTATACCTGAGCGGCCTTACGGCAGCAAGATTCCTGAACGCTTCATTGTAACGTTTTGCATTGGCGCGATGTTTCGCCAGCGTCCCGGCCACGTACTTAAGTTGCTCCAGGCCGATTGTGGCCGCCACATCATTCATGTGAAACTTGTAGCCCCACTCCGCGATATCCGCCTCACACCGCAGGTCGGTGCGTTTGCATTTTCTGTCGATGCCATACCAGCGCAGCAGCCGACCTCGCTCGCAGTCGGCCTTCGACTTACACACCAGCGCCCCGCCATCGACGGTGGTCATATGCTTGATGGCCTGAAAAGAAAAGCAGACATAATCCGAATGTGAGCCGACAGGTTTTCCCCGGTATGTTGAGCCGAAAGCGTGGCAAGCGTCCTCTATCAGCTTGATATTGTGCCGCGATGCTATTGCTCCAAGTTCGTCAAGGTCGCAGGGGTATCCGCCCCAGTGCACGCACATAATGGCTTTTGTCCTGGGCGTGATTCTTCGAGCAACATCCTTATAGTCGATATTGGCCGTCCACGGGTCGATGTCAGCCCACACTATTTTCCCACCCGCCGCTAAGATTGGCTCATTCGTGGCTGAGCAAGTCATTGCTGTTGAAATAACCTCGTCCCCCCTGCCAACACCCGCCAGCCGCAGGGCAAGCTGCAGCGCTGCCGTGCCGTTATTAACCGTCAGGACATTCTCGCTGCCGAACCACGGCGACAACTGGCGCTCGAGTTCTTCAACACGAGGCCCATCGCCGATGTAACCGCTAAGCAAAACCTTCCGCAGCGGCTCAATGACCCCTTCAGGCATAAAGACCTTGAAAAGAGGAATGTCCCGTCCTGCTCCCGACAGCAACTGATCTACGGACCCGTCAACGCTCTGTCTGTCTTCGTCGCGCCTTTTCATTCACGGCCATCACTGGTTTACACAACGGTAAAACGCCGCTTCAGCGGTCAAGCGAATCATCCGCAACAATTCCCTGAATTATCCGCGAGGACATAGATTTGTCAACTATATTGGCAAATCTATGGCGATCTCTTTTCTTGATGCTGAACTCCGCCGGGTTCACCGCCTGGGTGGCGTGCGTCAGGTGCAGCACATATCGGGCCATAACCATCGCCGGAAGTTCCACCGTCCTGTAACCGCGGTCAACGAGTTCAAGATACAGCTTCTGCCCGCTTGTCAGCTCCAGGCGCCAATCCGGCAGAAACGAGAGCTTCTCTCGCCGCAGAACATCCGTCCGGTACAAACAACAGATGGTGCGATTGTGGTAGCGGGACCTGTGTTGCCGGTGCTGGCGAAACAGTTTCCGACCGAGCGCCTTTACATCGGCGTATCTCTTGAGTATCAGTTGCCATCGGGGCATTAATTCAATCTTGCCGGAACCGACACAAGCAACTGTCACATCGCTATCGAAGTAAGCCATCAACTCTCCCAGCCAGCCCTGCCTCTGCACAAAAGTGTCGGAGTGCATCGCTATATAAAATTCCGTGCGGCAGTCAGCCAGACCCAGGTCAAAGGCCGACCCCTCATCATAACTTCCTCGCGGTTCTCCCGCCCCGGGCCTTCGCTCGATAAGCCGAATCCACTTCAAAGAGCGCAGATATTCAACCGATGCGTCCTTCGAGTCGTTATCAACAACAACTACCTCGTATGGGTAATCGGTGAATTTGCGGATGCTTCTAAGACAAAGACGTGTCAAATCCAGCGTCTTATAGTTTACTACACATATAGTCGCTTTGCCTTTTACGAGGTCTGGCACAAGACGGCTTCCTTCCCGGCTCATCTGTCACGATACCATAAATCGTAAAAGCGCTTGTATTCCTCGGAGTTGACGTTGGCAAGCCACTTCTGATTGCTCTTATACCAGTCGATGGTTTTCCCGATACCCTCTTCAAAAGTCACCGACGGCCGCCAGCCAAGCTCATTCATAATCTTTGAGGCGTCTATGGCGTACCGCCTGTCGTGGCCCGGGCGGTCTTTTACGTGCCGAACCAGCGATTTCGGCTTGCCCAAACGCTCCAAAATGAGATTCACAACTTCAAGATTCGTTTTTTCGTTACAGCCGCCGATGTTGTATATCTCGCCCGGCGGCGCCTTCGTAAGAACCTGCCAGATTGCCGTGCAGTGGTCATATACATACAGCCAGTCGCGAACCTGGAGGCCATCGCCGTAAACAGGCAGCTCCTTGTCATTGAGCACGTTGTGAATCATCAGCGGGATTAGCTTCTCGGGAAACTGGTACGCCCCGTAGTTATTTGAGCAGCGTGTAATATTGTACCTGACGCCCCAGGTATGCCCAAAAGCGCGAACAAGCAAATCGGCGGCCGCCTTGCTCGCAGAGTACGGCGAATTGGGGCCAAGAGGCGTGTCCTCGCTGAACTTTCCCTCCGGGCCAAGAGCGCCATAAACCTCATCGGTCGAAACCTGCACGAATCGCTCGATTTTTCTGTCGCGCACCGCCTCAAGCAGCGTCAATGTCCCCGTGACGTTGGTCTGGATGAAAATCTTCGGCTCGGTTATCGACCGGTCAACGTGGCTCTCAGCGGCAAAGTTGACTATCGAATCAATCTTGAATTCGTCCATCAGCCGGGCCACAAGCTTGCCGTCACAGATGTCGCCTTTTACAAATTTGTGGCTGCGATGTTCGAGCAAGCCGGCAAGATTCTCAAGATTGCCCGCGTATGTCAGATTGTCCAGATTGACTATGAAACAGTCCGGCTGCCCGGAAAGCACCATCTGCACAAAGTTGCTGCCGATAAAGCCGGCACCACCCGTAACAAGCATCCTTCTCATAGCTGCTTCAGGAACTCCTCCAGAGGCACTTGCCAGGGTTTGATGGATTTCTCAAGCAGCCCCCTGATTTTAGCGCAGTTGAATCGGCTGTTAAGAGGTCTCGCGGCGGGCGTGGGAAAATCCGCCGTCCTGCACCCAGTCAGTTCCGTCTCTATTTTCACTTTTTCGATGATAAACCTGGCCACATCAAAACGGCTCGCATACTCCGAAGCCGCAAAATGAAAAACGCCCTGCGGCCTGGCTCCAAGCACATCACATATAATCTTAGCCGCCTCAGTAGTCGCCGTTGGCGCACCGACCTGGTCATCCACGACTTTCAACTGCTTTTGCTCTTTTGCTCTTCTGATGATCTTTCTCACAAAGTGGTCACCATTCCGGCCGTAAGTCCATTCGAGCCGAATTATACAGTGCGTGCACCGGCTTTCGACCAGCAGCATCTCCCCGGCAAGCTTGGTCCTCCCGTATGCATTTATCGGGTTCGGCATGTCCGTCTCCATGTAGGGCGTCGCCAGCTTGCCGTCAAAAACAAAATCAGTGCTGATATGCAGCACCCAAATCCCGTTCTTCCTCGCGAGTGTCCCCAGATGCTCCACCGCCTCCGCGTTTACCCTGTACGCCTTTTCTGTTTCCGTCTCAGCGCCATCTACATTCGTATAGGCGGCACAGTTAATGACCGCATCCGCATGCCCCAAAACCTCGGCCAACTGCCGGCTGTCGGTGATATCGAACTGGGGCAGGTCATATCCCTCAAAATCTATCCCCCGCGCTTCACATTCCCTGACAACGTCTGAGCCAAGCATTCCCTTGGCGCCAAGTATGACCGTTTTTCCAATAGCCCTACTCATAGTTACCCTTTATATGACGGCAGTTTGTCTCTCGAAATCTGACTTAGCTTCGGATATTTCGCATCCCTCCCTGAGAGTACGGGCAATTCCACCGGCCAGCGAATCCCGATTTCCGGGTCGTTCCAGATAACGCCGCCCTCGTCCGCCCTGCTGTAATAATCGGTGCACTTGTACGAGAAAACCGCTGTTTCGCTCAGCACACAAAATCCGTGTGCAAAGCCGGGCGGGACGTACATCTGCCTGTGATTGTCGCCCGACAGCATTACCGACGCCCATTGCCCAAAGGTTGGCGAACCGACGCGAATATCCACTGCCGCGTCAAACACCTCACCAAAAAGCACCTGCACTAACTTGCCCTGCGAATGCGGATACTGATAATGCAGTCCGCGAAGAATGCCCTTCCTCGAATATGAGACATTGTCCTGTACGAAAACCGCGTCAATCCCCTCAGCCCTGTAACGCTCCGCACTGTAGGTCTCCAGGAAACACCCCCTGTCATCACCGAAGACCTCCGGCTCAATAATCACTACACCCGGCAGTTTCGTCTCTATAACTTTCACTTCTTCTTGTGCTCGTCAATCAGATTCAGCAGGTATTTGCCATACCAGTTTTTGGCGAGTGCAGCGGCCAGACGTACCACCTGCTCGGCATCGATGTACCCAAGATGAAAGGCAATCTCTTCGGGACAGGCAATCATAAGTCCCTGGCGCTGCTGTACCGTCTGCACAAACGTCGCCGCCTGAAGCATTGATTCCGGCGTCCCCGTATCCAGCCAGGCGATTCCCCGGCCAAGAAGCTCGACCCTGAGATTGTCTTTTCGAAGATAGACGTTATTCAGGTCTGTAATTTCTAATTCGCCTCTCGCGGATGGCTTGATACTCGCCGCCGCGGAACAAACATCCGAATCATAGAAGTAAAGTCCCACCGCAGCATAATCTGATTTGGGCTGTTCCGGCTTCTCCTCGATGGACAAAACCCTGCCCGACTTGTCAAACTCAATCACGCCGTAACGCTCAGGGTCTTTCACATAGTACCCAAAGATTGTAGCTCCCTTTGTCTGCCCGGCGGCCCGTCTCAACGACTCTGTCAGACCGTGCCCATAGAAAATGTTGTCGCCTAAAATCAGACAGCCAGGCCCGCCATTCAAGAATCGCCTGCCGATGATGAACGCCTGGGCAAGCCCTTCCGGCCTGGGCTGCTCGGCATATTCGAGCGATATGCCCCATTGCCTGCCGTCCCCCAGAAGCTGCTTATACAAGGGCAGGTCAGCCGGCGTACTGATTATCAGAATTTCTCTTATCCCCGCCAGCATTAGTGTCGTCAGGGGATAATAAACCATCGGCTTATCGTATATCGGTATAAGCTGCTTGCTTATCGCCCGCGTTATGGGGTGCAGCCGTGTCCCGCTGCCCCCGGCAAGTATAATCCCCTTATATTCCATCAGTTCAACTCCACTGCCCTATCGTCAACCGCCTAACACCGCTTGATTTACGATAACCGACAGCACCTGAAAAGCAAAGGAAAAACCTGAAGTACCCCCCTGTCTATTAAAAAGGTATTGCAAGAACGGAGCTAACGGCTATAATTACTGCTTTCGCATATACCATTAGTGTTCGCGCACGCGGATTATTTACAAGGAGCAAGGTTATTATGGAAACACAACAAACAGCAGGTGAAATAGATTTGTTTGCAGAAGAGTCGCCGTCTTTGGAAACCATCAGCAGGTTATTGACTCAGGCCCATTCGTCCGAGGCACACTTGGCGGCATTTCGCGAAAAGGTCGAGCAAAATATGTCCAAGACCGGCCACAAGGGACTGCTTGCCATAGGCATTGGCCTTTACATCCTCGGAAGGGACCAGGAGGCGGTCGAAAAACTCAACAAGGCAAACGACTGTAAAGAAAAACACCTCTATCTTGCCTACGCACTCCGCCATCTCGGCAAGACCGCCGAGGCAATAGAGCATCTTGAGAAAAGCAGCCGACACGGCGCCGATGCCCTTGCCGTTGCCCTTGAAAAGGCCGCGACGCATCGCCAGGCCAGGGACTTTGACTCTGCCCGCAAACAACTGGACGGCTGTGCAAACTTCAAAAATGTCTCCGCGGAATTCCATTTCCAGCTTGCCCGACTTCTCGAAAACCAGGGCGAGTATGACAAGGCAACGGACAATTACAAGACCGCGATTGAGCTGGCGCCCGACCACCAGGCCGCTCTTTTTCACCTTGCGTATCGCTGTGACTTGTCGGGCGATGAAGATGCCGCCATTGACTATTACAACCAGATTACCTCGCATTCGCCCGTATATGTCAATGCCCTGTTAAATCTGGCCGTCCTCTATGAAGACAAAGATGAGTACGACAAGGCCGCCAACTGCGTTGACAAGGTGCTGGAGGCGCACCCCAACCATCTGCGAGCCCGACTTTTCTGCAAGGATATAGAGAGCTCCAAAACGATGGTCTATGACGAGGAAAAGGAAAAACGCAAGACCCGTACCGTGCAGATTCTCGAAACGCCCATATCCGATTTTGAGCTTTCGGTGCGAAGCCGAAATTGCCTCAAGAAAATGAACATCAATACGCTCGGCGACTTGCTCAGTACCTCCGAAGCGGACCTGCTTTCGTACAAAAACTTCGGCGAAACAAGCTTGCGGGAAATAAAGGCGATACTGGATTCTCGCGGGTTGCAGCTCGGCATTGTAAATGAGAACAGGCAGTTTATCACCGACGAGGAAACCCCGCCGGCGCCGCCGGAACCGGAAGACAAGGGCCTGCTCGGCAAGAGCATCGATGAGCTTCAGCTTTCGGTGCGGGCCAAACGTGCAATGCAGGTGCTCAATATCCGGACCCTTGCCGAAGTGGTGCATAAAACCGATGCGGAGCTGCTGGGCTGCAAAAACTTCGGGGTAACGAGCTTGAACGAAATCAAAAAAGCGCTGGCTACCTTTGGCCTGTCGCTGCGGACCCTTGAGTGAAACAGCGGCTGATTGCCGATGACTCTTGCCGGATTTGCGGATGCGGGGGAAATAGCGTTGCCTGACATGGCTGGCTCGATAATATGGCGGTCAAACGACTATGGGCACAAGTTCTGCCGGCTGGCAGTGTTGCTGGCGACTCTGGTAATTTGGGGTTGTGATGGGGCTGGGAATATCCGCACGACCCCGCAGATGGACGCCGAGGAGCGATTCTGGGTACGCGTGCTGCTGCTCGATGATGCCAATACCTGCGAGATCAGAATACGGTCCCCATACAATATCGAAGGCGCAGCGGGCCAATCGCTGAAAGGACAGGCAGCGGTCGTACGCTCCGGTGCT
Source organism: uncultured Pirellulales bacterium (assembly GCA_964353475.1). GTDB lineage: Bacteria > Planctomycetota > Phycisphaerae > Sedimentisphaerales > Anaerobacaceae > CAYGVZ01. Next base: position 13,345 of record CAYGVZ010000009.1, read on the forward strand.
AAGGTCGAGATAGCCGCCGGCCGGATTGCCGTCGGCGGTGAGACCGTAACCGATACCAGGGTTGTTATCGCACCGGCCAAGCCATACGTTTTCACCCTTAACGGCAATGATTATCGCGGAAAGCTCGAACTTAAAGCCAACCCGGACGGCAGAACATTCGATGCGATAAACCACGTCCCCCTTGAGGCGTACCTGGCCGGGGTCATCGGAGCGGAAATGCCCGATTACTGGGAACCCGAGGCACTCAAGGCACAGACAATAGCGGCCAGGACTTACTGCCTCTATATCAAGAAAATGTTCGGCGGCAAACGCGACTGGGACTTGAGCAAGACCGCCGCCCATCAGGTTTATACCGGAATAAAAGGCGAATCAGCCCAGGTATGGGACGCCGTTAATAGAACCACCGGACACATCCTTATATGCGACACAGGCAGCAGCGATGAAATTTTCCCGACCTATTACAGCTCCGCCTGCGGCGGACACACCGAGCCGAGCAAAAACGTATTTGGCGATTCTTTTGGCCCGCTTTCCGGCTCGCCGTGTCCTTATTGCAGGGATGTCGCAAAGCCGGACATCTTCTACTGGCCGATGGTGCAGTTCGAACGCAAAGAGGTTACCAACCGCCTCTTTGCGAAGTACCCCAAGCTGAAACAGCTCGGTGACATCACCGAAATTACACCGGCCAAGCAAAGTGATTACGATGACTTCTCCCGGCTTACTCTGGTCAAGCTGACAGGGTCTGACGGCACCAGCGATTCGATGCGTGCAGAGGATTTGCGGCTGACAGTTGACCCGTCAGGTGCAAAGCTTCGCAGTATAAGCTGCAAAATAGCACCGATGGGCGACAAATGGGTTTTCTTGTCGGGACGCGGCTACGGCCACGGGGTCGGCTTGTGCCAGTGCGGCGCCGAGGGTATGGCAAGGCAGGGCAAGAAATCGCACGACATCCTTTCGCATTATTACCCGGGCGCGAAATTTGCGAGAGTTTATTAGAGATGGTGCCCTTTGAAGTTACACACGAGGACAGGGGCTGCAAGGCACGCGCCGGGATACTCCAAACTTCCCACGGACAGGTTGAAACCCCCGCTTTTATGCCGGTCGGCACCGCAGGAGCAATAAAGGGCATTGCTCCCGACCGGGTCAAACAGGCCGGCACGCAAATCATCCTGGCCAACACCTATCACCTGATGCAGCGGCCGGGAGTTGGCATCGTTGAGAGAATTGGCGGCCTCCATCGCTTTATGGCCTGGGCAGGCCCCATACTTACCGACAGCGGCGGCTACCAGATATTCTCGCTCAACTGCCTTACCAAAGTGGATGACAACGGCGTCGAATTCGCCAGCCACATAGACGGTGCAAAGGTCTATATTGACGCCGAGAGCGCAACCCTGATACAAAATCGCCTCGGCGCCGACGTGATAATGTGTTTCGACCAGTGCGTCCCCTTCGGCTGCGAGCAGGCGGAGCTCGCTAAGGCGGTCGAAAGAACAATTCGCTGGGCGAAGCGATGCAAAGATGCGCACAAAAAAACCGGCCAGTTGCTTTTCGGCATCATCCAGGGCGGAATCGACCTGCCGCTGCGGTCATATTGTGCGAAGGAGATTATCACCCTCGATTTTGACGGCTATGCAATCGGCGGGCTTAGCGTCGGCGAAGGATACGACAATATGATAAACACGGTGGAGCATACCGCGCCGCTGCTGCCGCAAGACAAGCCCCGCTATTTGATGGGGGTGGGGATGCCCTTAGACATTATCGCAGCCGTCGGGGCCGGCGTCGATATGTTCGATTGTGTCCTGCCGACTCGCAATGGACGAAACGCCTATGCCTTCACGGGAACAGGGCCTCTGCGGCTGCGAAACAATGAGCACGCAGACAACGCCGCGCCTTTGGAAGACGATTGCGACTGCTATTGCTGCCGCAATTTCACCAGGGCCGCTATTCGTCACTTCTTCACCGCAGGCGAAATGTTAGGCCCGATTCTTACCAGCATCCACAATATCCGGTTCTACCAGCGCCTTTTATCGACAATCCGCCAAAAAATCCGCAGCAACCAGTTCAGCAACTGGGCACAGGAACAACTACGCCTCTACGCCAACCTTTATGGCCCGCAGGGGTAGTCACACCGGCAACTATGCAGGCGACCGTTGAACCGCCTGTTGTTGCGCTTTTGGTTGGCCTGTCCGACGACCCTTAGCTCGCAGCAGCAAAATAGGCGCCGATATCCCAATCGACGAATATGTGCCGAGCAGTATGCCGAACAACAATGCAAAGTTGAAGCCGCGAAGCCCCTTGGCGCCAAAAATATACATCACAGCAACAACCAGCAGCGTTGTCACGCCCGTCAGCAGCGTTCTTGAAAGCGTCTCATTTATGCTGTTGCTGATGATCTGCGGCGTCAGTTCAGTACCCTTGCGACGGTTCTCCCTGATTCGGTCGTAAATAACAATCGTATCGTTAATCGAATAGCCCAGCAGCGTAAGAAACGCAGCTATCATCGTCATATCAATTTTGAAATCGCCTATGAGCAGCAACTGCCCTACCGCCGTAGCGGCAATGTAGGTGCATCCGGTCACCGCCCCCAAGGTCGCCGTCGTATCGTGAGCAAGAGTCACAATGGCGCCTATCCCATACCGCAGGTCCCCGAATCGCACCCATATATAGGCCAGCATCGCAATCAGGGACAGCACTATCGCCACGAGTGCCCGCGTCTTCGCCTCCTCGCCGACCGACGGGTCTATCTGTGTCACCTGTGGCAGCGATGTCTCCATCTCGGTTGCCGCCAGCACTTTTGTTTTCTCGCCGTCAGCGAAGCGCCGCCACTCATCCTCGCCCAATTGTCTGAACGCCGCTTCCGGCTCGACGCTGACGTAGGCAAACAATTTGACCTCTGCATTCGGGTCTATCGGCTCGTAATCAGGGCCGATTATCTTGTATGAATACCAGTTCAGCTCTCTTGCCAGGTCGGGTTTGAAGCGCAGATTCCTGAACCTCTGTTCAAGCTCCGCCCCGCTGATTGCCCTTTGCGTCTCGCACCTGATAACCAGCCCGCCAAGAAAATCCGAAAGCTCCGGGTACGAGTCAACCAGCGTCTCAGTAACTTTCTCCTCGGAGGCAATCTTCGGCTGCAGATTCTGCTGGATTTGCAGTTGTCCTTCAAACGCCTTCAACACTGCCTGCGTGACAACCTCATCCGTCTGCGGCTCGGACGCGTTGGCGTCCGGGCAGGCCGACTTGACCAGTTCTGCAACCAAAAACTTGTTCAACTGGCTGGTCGCCACCGTAAAAGTCCGCTGGTCGTCGCCGCTTGCCCTGACGACCAGGTTACTGAGCGTTGCCTGCTTCTCCATCGCCGCCTTTTCTATGCCGGCTGCGATAGTTTCCGTGGTGGCGCTGCTCCCCGCGGGCATTGTTACAGTCACCAGCGTCTTATTCGTCTCGGTCGTGTTGATTTCATATTGTCTGCCGGTCTTGCCAACGCTATAAACGCTGGCCGTTGCCAGTGCAGGATTGCCCTTCTGCTCGCCGGCTTTGTGAATCCTGTCCTCCACGTCCTGGCGCGTCAAGCCCACGCCTTCCTTAAGGTTAATCTGCACGCTGGTGCCGCCCGTGAACTCGATGTCATACTTGCTGTTCTTCGCCTCATCCCGCGTGAAGAAAACAATAAGCCCGCCGATTGTCAGTATGCCCGACAGCACAAAAAACGCCGGACGCAAACCCATCCAGTTTATGTTTGGCTTGCGTATAAGGTGCATCATCACAAGGTGCTCCTTGATTATCCGCTTTTGAAGCAGCCAGTCGAAGACCACCCGCGTCACAAACAGCGCCGTGAACATACTCGACCCAAGACCCAGCATCAGGACGATTGCAAACCCCTTTATGTCCTCCGACGCCACCCAGTACAGAATCGCCGCCGTCAGAACCGTGGTCAGGTTACTGTCGAAAATCGCCGAAAAGGCCCGCTGATAACCGTTTTTTATCGCAATCGCCAGAGACGCCCCCCGCTGCTGCTCCTCGCGGATTCGCTCGAAAATCAGGACGTTGGCGTCCACGCTCATACCAATCGTCAGTATCGCGCCTGCGATGCCGGGCAGCGTAAAGGTCGCATTCAACAGTGCCATTATCGCCAGCGTAAACAGCAGGTTCATCAGCAGCGCCGCATCGGCTATCATCCCGCCCAGCGTGTAATAAATCGCCATACAGGCCAGAACGCCTGCAAGCCCGATTATGCCCGACTTGATACCCTGGTCGCGGTTGTCCGCCCCGATGGACGGGCCTATTGTCCGCACCGATATGGGCTGCTCCACAAGCCGTGCCGGCAGCGAACCGGCGTTGAGCTTATCGACCATATCGGAGACCTCGACTGTGCTGAACCTGCCCGTAATCTGGCCGTGCCTGAATATCCGAGATTGTATATTCGGCGCCGATATTGCGATGCCGTCAAGCAGTATGCACAGCGGCCTGCCGATATTTTTGCCGGTTACATTGGCAAAAAGCGACCCGCCTTTTTCATCCAGAGCAAAATCTATCGACAACCGCTGGTAGCGGTCGCGCCCAGGCGCGGCCCTGACCAGCTTCCAGTCACGCCCCTGTACACTATGCAGAACTGTTTCTTCTTTCCCGTTGCTTGCCAGCACATACCATTTGTTGCCGAACTGTCCGAGGGCCGCAGGTCTTTCCTGGTCGTCCCCTGCCCGCCAGTGCTGGGGGTCTTCAATCTCGCACCAGACAAACCTGTTGTCGGAGGCATATCTGGGGCCTTTGGTTTTCAGCGTCTCGACGTAGGTTTCCATCAAAGCTGTGTCAACCTGCGGATGCCCGATTGTAGGCAGAATCCTGAACTCCAGAATGCCCGCTCCTTTCAGCATTCGCTGAATATCCGCCGGGTCGTCCAGCCGTCCCCGGTACGGATAATACTGGTCGTAGGCAGCCACAACTCTGTCTATCTTGTCGGCACGCTGCGGATACTCAATCTTCAGCGCCCCAACCGCCTCGCGCCTTGTCGCCGAGCGTGAGTCACCCATTTCCAGCACAAAACCAATCTGCTCTTCTGATATATTGAGCTTCGCCAGCGCCTGCCTCGCCTTGCTGAATTCCACATGGGCGCCGGTATCGGGGTCTGCCAGCTTGTTGACAACATTCGCCCATTCACCATACATCTTCGTGTATCTGGTGAGCAGGTCCAGATTGTTTTCCGAGCCGAGGAACTCCAGCAAAGCATCTTTCAGCTTGGCCTCATCGAGCTTAATCCACTCCGCCGCCCGCAACCTCACCGCATCCAGGTCGAGTCCCGCCAGCTTAATCAAACTCTCCGGCGTCGTCAGCTCGCCCGCCAGCTCGTCTCTCCGTTGCTGCAGGGTCTTTCGCTCATCGTATGCTTTTGCAAGATTGTTCAGTATTTCCGCCCGCTCATTTGAGTCCTGCGCCAGCCGCTGAAAATCAGCGCTGCGCCCTTCCATCGGCTTGGCCAAGGATCGCATCACCGTAGCCGGATTTATGTTCTCCGCCAGAAGAGCCGTCTTCGCCTCCTCATACTGTTGACGCTTCTCTCTCGCTTCGGCGCTGGCTAAGGGCATCTGTATTTCAAACCGTGTGTTGCCCTGCGGACGCCATACCATATTCTGGATATTTTCGGGGTCTATTCGCCGGCGCAGCACCGTAATCATATCCCCCGACAGGCCTCGTGCTTCTTCCGGCTTTAGTCCCTGCGTATCGATTTCGTAAATCAAGCTCGTCCCGCCGCCCAGGTCAATTCCGGGTTTGAGCGTCCTGCTCGGCGGAATCAGCGTCCACACCGCAACGACAACCAGACCAACTATCAAAACAATCTTCCACGACAGCCCTTTGTCCATAGTGACTTCCCGCTAAAACCTTCCAAATCAACGTATCTTAGTTTTGTTGTTAATCCTTCTGGTCCGACATACTCTTGCCTATTGCCGACGAGGCCACCTTAATCTTCGTGTTGTTCGACTCATCAACCTTGAGCGTGATAACATCGCCGTCGATATCGACCACCGTGCCGATAATCCCGCCGATGGTCCTTACCTTGTCATTCTTTTTCAGCCCGGCCACCATTCTCTGATGCTGCTGCTTCTGCTTTTGCGGGCCTCTGAAGAACAGAAAATAAAACAGCACTACCATCAGCCCGATGAGAATAAACTGCGAATACATCTGCGGCCCTTTTACAGGTGCCGCTTTGCCCGCAGCATTGGCGTCCGCTGCAATTGTTGTGCTTTGCGCCTGTGCTCCTACCGGCTCAGAACTTACCTGCGACGGTGCGTCCGCCTGCCCTAGTACCCACATAGTGTAGTCGTTCATCTCTTTATTCCTTTACAAGTATCGGCTTACAAATTCAGTTAAACCCACAATGTTACCTGCCGGGCCGCCAATAATCAACCACGTTTTTGGCCGAATCACTCCCCAAAATTCACTCGATTTTCCCCCACCCGTATGCCCGCCGCAATGCTCCGGAGGAGCGCCGACTGATGAAAACGCGGTTTTTTCGGCTCGCCCCACCACCGCGGCGGCTAAACAGTTTCGGCTAAGAGTTGCTTCAGCGCGCGGTAGTTGGTCTTGCCTGTGCCTAAGAGCGGCATTTCTTTTAGTTTGACGACTCGGCGGATGGAGTGCAGGCCGGAAAGACCCGCTTCGCGGATTCTGCGATTGGCTGTCTCGCGGTCGAGGTCAAGCGTGGTGAAGAGGACCAGTTCAGGCGGCTCAGTTTCAGTGGCATCGACTGCAAGAACGGGTCCTTTCTCGGTTTCCTCTGCAAACTGAGATTCAAGAATCGACTCGATAGCGGGGAGTGATACCATTTCGCCGCCCAATTTGACAAAACGTTTTAGTCGGCCTTTGAACGTGAGCACTCCCCTGCCATCGACTCCGACGAGGTCGCCTGTGCTGTACCACTGCTTGCCGTCCACATTGACAAAGGGCGACTTGCCGGAATAGTTGAGATAGCCGGAAAAGACGCTTGGGCCGCGGACCAGTAATATGCCCGTGGCCGGGACGGGTAGCGCACTGAACGTATCGGGGTCGGCAATGAGATATTCGAGAGCGGGCAGGACTTTCCCAATTGTGAATGGCTGGGGGGCGCTCTCATCATTAAGCGAAATAATCGGCGAACATTCGGTAACGCCGTAGCCCTCGAGAATGGTTGCCTGGGGGCATTTGCCCTTGAGCGACTCATAGAGGCGCTGCGGGCATTTTTCTGCGCCCGTAACGGCCAGCCGAACCGAGGACAATTGATTCGCCGTCGCCACGCGAAGGATACCGCCGACAAACGTGGGCGTACCGGCAAGCAGAGTAACCTTGTAGGCATCGATGAGTTTGGCGAGCGTATCGGCCTCGGTCGGGTTGGGATGGTGAACGACCTGTGCGCCTGCACACAAGGGCAGCAGCATTGTAACGTTCAGCCCGAAGGAATGGAACGGGGGCAGAAAGCCAATCAGCCGGTCACATTCATAGAGTTTCACGACGGAAAGGACGTCCTGCATATTGGCAATCAGATTGGCGTGCGTCAGCGGCACGGCCTTCGGAACGGTCTCGGAGCCACTGGTAAAAAGTATAACTGCGGTTTGTGGCGGTTTTGCTTTGCGCAGAGACACCCAGCAGAGACGGCTCAGCACCGCCGCTTTGAGCTTGGCGGCGAATGGGATTCTCGTGCGTATATCTTCAGCAAAGACGAATCGGTCGCGCAGGGCAGTAAAATCGATACCCTGCAGGGTGAGGCGTTCGACGAGGAGTTTTGAAGTGATGATGTGCCGGACGCCGACTGAATCGAGTGAGCTTGTAATGTTTCGGATGCCAGCGGTCCAGTTAACCATAACAGGTGTTCTCCCGGCGAACAGGGCCGCCAGATAAAATATGTCAGCAGCAGAAGAAGCAGGAAGCATAATGCCGAGGTAATCGCCGGGTAACTGTTGAATGACGGGTTTGAGAAGCAGGCAGCTTACGATTACGTCGTGGTATGATTTAACGCCCGCCGCCTGGTCTGTGATGGCGGGCCTGCCGGGCAAGCGTGCGGCCTGACGGAGAAAGATTTCAGTAATAGTATCCCCCGGCGGCAGTGCGGCACGCTGTTTTTCCGCGTGTTTGAACCAGCGAGCCGGGACAGGTTTGAGCGTTGTGGGACTGATGTAAACAAACTGGCCGCAGGCGGCTAACATTACGTCACCCACCGTGTGCATTGCATCCGCGTCCGCCTGCTGAAAGCCGAACTCCTTTTCCAGCCAGAGGAGCAAATCGGTGCGCGCCAGCGAATCCATACCGAGGTCGGCGGCAAGATAATCACCGTCTTTCAGTTCCCGAATACCCGTGCTTTGCAAGAGATGTTCAAGGACAATTCGCCGGGTCGATTCGGGAATGGCAGAGTAATTGCCTTCGAACTTGGCGGCGGTCGGTTCGGGTTTTATCCGTGGTCCGCCCTTTTCCCAAATTGTGTAAGGGACGTATGTGTTCGGCTGAGCAGTTGCGTTGTAGAATTCCTCAAGAAACCGATTGAACGTGTTTCGGTCGGCATTTCGCGGTAGGTCAGCAGGTTCATCAAATTCAATTTTGACTCCCCGACGAGGCGCGAAAAAGATGCCTGACGCCAAAAGATACAGCAGCCCCCTGCCGAGCACTCGTGCGACGTTGGGTTCACAGCCGCCCGCCCAGCCGAATGCGCTTCCCCACAGACCGGTCGTGCGGACGAGGACGATACGGATGCCAGGGCAATTCTCGATGATTCTTTCCACGGCGCTATTGGCGCCAAGCTCTTCTCGCCAGCTTCGATAAATGCGGCCGGCGGGCCAAAGCAGCAGGTTTTCGCCGCGTTTGAGTCCTTCGATGGTTTCATCAAGGGCCTTCTCGATTTGAGCGCGGGCCGCCGGCCCATATTTTTCAATACTGGGTATAGTTCGAACACCCCAGCGTTTTGCGAAGAAGTGTATGAAGGGACGGCTGACCTGGTCGAGGTCGCCAAAGCCGTGAGGGGTGAATCGGCGGCGCAACAAGGCACTTAGAATAACCGGGTCGATAAGAGCAGGATGGTTCGGCAGAAAGACGATGCCCCTCTCGCCCTTTGCAGCAACGGCGTCAAGCCCGAAGAGTTTTATGTCATATCGCAGCCAGAGGATAAATCTGGCGATTATTGTTACGAGAAAGTCAAGCATTGCTTTTGGACCTCGGCAGAACGAGAAACAGCCAAATCATGACCGCAATTGTCATCAGACCCATAACGGCGTAACAATTGCTGGGTCTAAGTTTGAGGCGATTGAGGAGATAGAAAAGGCCGCTGGAAACAAGAATGCCGGACCAATCGGCAAAATTCGCGACTGCTATGATTTTGCCTTTTACGTTTGGCGCAGGTCTAATCTGGACGAAGCTCGACAAAGGAACGGAATAGACGCCACCGGCGGCGCCAAGCAAGCCAAGCGAGATAACAACTATCGACCTTCGCAAAGGCGCGGGCAGATGCGGCACGAGGGCTATCGTGAACATAGAAACGGCCATTACAGCGGCTGCGGGTACGAGGACGCGATACCAGCGGTCGCCCTTAGCAAGGCGGGTGGCGAGCAAACTGCCCACCGCAATACCTGTCATCTCCACGGCGAGCATAGCGCTTGTCATTGTATTGGTCAGCCCAAACTGCGCGAGGCCCAACTGGTTTATTACCTGAATTTGAAGTGCGCCGACCATCCAGAAAAAAGCATTGGCGGCAATTGTGACGGCGAGCAGCGAATCACTGCGGACCTGCCAAAGCGTTCTCAACGTATCGACAGGACCTGACCAGGGGAAACGAGTGCCCGGAGAGGCGGCAGGGAATCTGGGGACGCCGAAACTGACAATTAGCCCGGCGACAGCTATGCCTACGACCGCGAACGCAGCGATGGCCCGGCCCGCCGGTGCGGCACCTATTGTACCTTTCACGTCGAGGACTACGCCGGCCAGCGCGGTGCCCGCCAGGATTGCGCCGGTGCTGACCATACGAACGATGCCGTTGGCGGTGATGATATATTCAGCGGGATAAAGCTCCGGAATGGTTCCATTGAGGGCGGGATTGAAGATTGTCGCCTGCAGCGCCATTATGAACAAAGTCACCAACATCAGAGACCAGTTGAGAGAATAGATACCCGCCGCTGCAAAAACCATCGCAACCAGCTCGAGCAGTTTCGAGGCAATGACTATGGAACGCTTGGAAAACCTGTCGGCGCAGTATCCCGCCGGCGCCGCGAAAAGGATAAAGGGAAGCGTGAAAAGAAACATTGCCACACTCTGCAGGAAGGACTTGCCCGCGGCTACAGCCATAAGCAGGATGGTCTGGCGGAACAGATTATCGTTGAGGACGCCGGCAAAGTACGTGGCTGCCATCGCGGCGAACCTTGCACGTGCCTTTCTGACCCGCTGTTTGAGAGAATCGTCTTGCAGAGCGTCCATCAAATCCCTTTCAATGTCTGCAATGAATTGCCCGCGATTGAGCAACGTGCAGGTATGTTATCAGAAAGCATTCCGCCGGGCAACCGCGACTGATGCACATCGCGAAGTTGACAGCACTGCCTCGCGTAACGTATATTGAGGCCAGCAGCGCTCGTAGCTCAACTGGATAGAGTGCCGGGCTTCGAACCCGGAGGT
>CAYGVZ010000010.1:0-15670 GCA_964353475.1 uncultured Pirellulales bacterium
CCGCCTCCGCTGCTTCCGTCAGGCCCGCTTTGGCCGCCTGCCTGTATGCTTCCTGTTACGTTGCCTGCCCTTTTTCTTCTGTAGCTGCGCCTCCAGTTTGTGGACCGCCAGGTCTATGCACGCCAGAACGTCGTTACCCTGCTGCCTGACGACAAATACATTCCTGTGTTCTCCCCTAGCGATAACCTCCACTTCCACCCGTCCTTTCGTGCTGCCATCGACAAGCACTTCGACCCAGTTTATCCCGTCGAAATACCGGGGCAGCTTCTCGGTTCTTTCCTCTGCGTGGTTTTTTATCGTCGGCGTTATCTCTATGTGCTTACCTACAATCGTGAATTGCAACATCGTTCTCCTTAACTTATTTCCGAATCTATCAAGTCGCACATTTTTCACCCGACCGGCGCCATTATACAATGCCCTCCCGTCAAAATCACGTCCAATATCGCCGTCCTTCATTCATCATTCATCGCTTGCCCGCCTTAGCCGGGTTTATCGCTTGTGTTCCTCAACCGCCTTACGACAACCGGCCCGAGCAATCCTGCATCCTTGTCCGGCGGTTGCTTTGACCAGCCCAGCACATTATGGTCAATATCTTTCTTCCTTACAAACTGCGTCATCGCATTTAACAGCAGATTCCCCACCCGCACCTTAACGGTGTTGCTGCCCTTATGAACATACCGACCAACATCAAACTCATACGGCGGCCACAACCGGCTGCCTGCCGACTCGCCGTTCACCCAGACCTCGACGGTATGCTTCACCTCGCCCAATTCCATCCTGACGAGCCCCTCTTTGACATCCGACTCGAAAGTCGTCACATAGTCAACAAAGCCCGTGAACCGACTCAAGTCCCACTGCGACCATTTAGCAAGAGGTCGTTTCACTCCCTCCTCAGTAAGTAATTCTTCGGGCGCGGATGGCTCGGAACTTACGGCCACCGGCTGTGCCGACACATCGATTCTTATCTGCCACGGGCCATCCAGCACCGCCATTATACTCCACTCGCCCTGCTCTGCTACCGGTCTGGCTGGCTCTTTTGCCGGGTCAAACACAACCCAATACGCCTGGTAAGGCGTAAGGGTCGCCTGCACTCTGCTGCCCCCCTCTGCCTGCTCCGAAGGCAGATCCTTAACCCTGCCCGTTTCGCAGTCCCAAACTTGCGCAAGCCCCCTGGCACCGGCAAAGACCAACGTGCACTCTTGCATATTATCAGTGTTGTTCACCAACCAGAAAAAGTCGCGTCCGTCTATCCGACGATGCAGCGTATGCATCGCAAACTCGCCGCTCTCGAAGCGAACCTGCGGCTGCACGCCGTGTGCACCCCCCGAGACGAGCGCCTTGACTCCGTCGGCAGCCGTCCTGACGTTCGTTCCTGCCCTTAGTCGCTGCATCAAACCGACCATACACGGGTCGTTCAATCCGTTATCCGTCGAGGCGCTCGGCAAATCACCCAGTAGATACGCATACCCGCCTGCCTCGGCAAACTCCACAAGCCGGCCTGCAACATCCAACGGCAAGGCCGTCATCGACGGCAGCACCACCGTCTTGAACTCAAACGGTTCACGCACCAGTATCCCGTCTTTCACCTTCATCTGCCTTATGTAATGCCGGTCCGCAATCAGGTATTCGATTCGTGCATCGGTCAGCTCATTAATCGCCTTGGCATAAACCTTGTCAATCTGTGCAATGGTTCTCCTGTGGCTGCCGGCACTGGTCTCTGATTCGCCCGGTTTATTGATATCAAAGAACTCATCCCCCAATAGCGCGCAGACGCTGTCCATCGGATTGACCAGCAGCACGTCCGGCACATAATGCCCGTGTGAATTCACATAACTGGCCCTTCGTGCAAAATCCGTCCACAGCCGCAGATACCGCCAGTATGGGTTTGACGTGTACCAATCGGGCGGATATGGAATGGTATTGAGCCGCCGATTCATATAAATCCCGTGCGGCACAATATGGCTGACGCCCCACGCGGTTATCGCATTGACCGCCTGCTTCATCAGCACAGGCGACATTTGCCAGCCCGCCACGCCCAGAATCTCGCTCTGAAACCGTCTGCCCTCAAACTCACATACCGACTGTGTCTCCTTGAAATCGTGCGCCTGCAACGCCTTTTCGACCAGACAGTCGTTACCCGGCAAACTCACCGCTCGCTGAACCTTGAAAAAGTCGCCAACTGCACCCGCCTGAAGCAAAAGCCCCTCCTCCCACACGTGTGATGTGCAGTACATCCCGTGTCCCTCAAGCCACCGGCTTATGCTGCCCAGAAAATTGTCCGCATAAACATCAGATACCACATCGTACCAGTCCCACCTCGCCTTCGGCCAGACCCCTTCAATATCCTCGTCTATCAACAGCGGCATCCACACCCGAATGTCCCTTCCCCTGGTCTTTTCATACTCAGAGGCAAAATCATCCGACCACGCCATCTTGTATCCGTAGTCGCCCTCGTTATCCACGAACACACCCGGCATCGATTTGCCCATCCGCTGACCGAAGTATTTGGCGTATGGCTCGTGTGCGATATCTATGAACACCTTCATCAGCCGGCGATTCAAATAATTCACGTCCCCGCCGTCTATTCCGGCGTGATGATACTTCTCGAAAACATAAATCCGCCACTTCCCGTTTGGCGCTTTCCACACCCGGCCTTTTTCAACAATCGTCAATGACTTGCTCTTTATCTTGTCGCCTTCCATCTCCGCCGCGACCGCGAAGAGACATTCCGGCACATTGACTTCAGCAGCGCCATCAACATTGAGCACCAGCCATTTCAGCGACTCTGCCTTGAGGTTCGGCTCCGCCGCCAATACTCTGCCGTCGGCCCTGCCGCTCGGCCACCAATACTCATCGCAATAACCAAGATACGCCTTTGCGGCTTCCGCCTTCTTCAGCGCAGCATCCAGCGAATCAAACCACTTCGGCGACAGCCACTGCTCGCGCGGCAGCCCGTTGCGAGGATGGGCATAGCCCGGACTCATTCCCTGCCGGCACATCTCCTCGGCCATATCAGCCGCCTGCTTTGCGTCCAGAGGCGCATCCCAGAACCAGAACATAAACGGCGCGTAAATCATATCCGGCTGCTCAAATCCCTGCCTCAACTGCTCAAGACCTGCCGTTCTTGTCTGCCCCCAGTTCGCCTGTGCCCATGCGCCATCGATCGCCAGACAGCCGGCCGCCAGAACAATCACAGCACCAGCAATATATTTTTTTACCATTACCTGCCTCATCTTACCAATAGTCCTACTCTTGGTTCGTCGTTCATTGCTGCTGTTCTTTGTCAACGTCAATAGTAAACTCTCTTGGCAGATGCGCCCCCATAAGGTGAATCACCCCGCCCGGCAGCGACCCGACAATCCACAACGCCCGCTGCGCCAAGGCCAGCGCCAGTGCATGGTTTTCAGCTACCCCAGCAGCTTTAAACATCGTTTTTACCGCCCACTCGACCACCCCGGCCCCGCCGGGCGTTATGGGTATCGTCCCCAGCAGCCAGGAGACGGGAAAGAAAACGAAATAATACTTGGCGTCCGCCGTAACAGCCATCGCGCGTCCTACCAGCCACACGCCAACTATGAATACTCCCTGACAGCAGAAGGTCAGAAGTAAGCTGGCGAAAACCGCCAGTTTTCTCTTGTAGTAAATCTTCACGGCCTGCCTGATTTCACTTAACGCGTCAGACGCCCGATGACTCACACGCGACACCGCCGCGTGAACCATCAACCTTCCTCTGTCCGTGAGAATCAGCCCAAGCCCCGCTACGGTCGCCGTGCCAAGAACACCCCCCAGCAGCCATTTGTGGGCCAACATCGCCTGCACCACGGGGGCCTCCGCATACCGCCGCAACATCTCCTGCCGGCTCGCCGCAGGAATAAACCAGTATCCACCGACAGCCATCAACAGCAGCCCCAGTACTCCTATCGCACGGTCAACAATGACGCTCGTCGCCGCCTCCACCTTGCGGTCCGTATGCTTTGTTACATACCAAGCGCGCAAGACGTCCCCGCCGACAGAACTCGGCAATGCGTTATTGTACAGCAGCCCCAGAAAATGCAGTCGCACCGCAGCCCAGTACCCAATCCTTACCGACTGCACTCTCAGCAACAGATACCACCTCGCCACGAAAATCAACTGGCTCGCAATGTACAGTCCCAGCGCCGACGCAGATACCCACAGTTTCAATCCCAGCAGCAGCCGACCCACCTCCGCCCAGTCCACCTTCCTGGACGCAAGATACAGCGCCCCCGCCGCTACTATGAACCGCAGGATATGCCCAAGGTATCTGCGTTTCTTTGTCTTGTGCCCTTCCACTAATCTGGCTTTCGTCAAAATTGCTTGTTTTTCCGTATAATACCGGCTAAGTTAGGTCTTTACAATGCCAAAGTAGCGCGGGCACCCGCCCGGCTGTGCAATATCAGGACTACTCAGGGTCTATTTATGAACATCGACAAGAACATCGAACAATCGACCCAATTCACCCCCCGATTTGATTCCAACGGCCTGATTCCGGTCATCGCACAGGACGCCAAAACGGGCCAGGTGCTTATGTTCGCCTGGATGAACCGCGAGGCGCTCGACTTGACTGTTCAAACCGGCCTGGCACACTACTTCAGCAGGTCTCGCAAGAAGATATGGAAAAAGGGCGAAGAGAGCGGCCATACTCAGAAAGTTCTCCAGATTCTCACCGACTGCGACCAGGACTGCATTGTGCTGAAGGTCTCAGTTGATGCCGGCCAATGCCACGCCGGCTATTTCTCCTGCTTCTACCGCGCCATCAAGAAGGCAACCACAGACACCCTCGAATTCATTGCGAAAAAGGTTTTTGACCCCGCCAAGACCTACAAAAAGTAGTTCCATCCGCCTGCCCACCGCTAAGCATTGCGTGCCTCGCCAGTGGGCACCGCCCCCGCCAAAAAACACTTTGAAAAACCCATGGGAGGGTTCTATGACCATTCCAAGAATTAGCTAAAATTCTATTGACATACCGATACAGCGGGGTAGCATTAACCACAGGTTTGGTTTTTTGAGGGAAAGACAAATCTATGAGCGTGGAACACATCCACAATCAGGTTGATAGCGAGATGCGGAGAAACACTGCGCAAACGGGTCAATCAGACGCCCATTTCATTCACACTTTTCAGGAGGACAAAGCAATGGTTAAGGGAATTCTTCTATTGTGTTTGCTGCTGTGCATCTGTCCGATAGCACGGGCGGATGTGGTGTTAACCGTGAACGGCTCATCGGCAAGTGATTTGCCGCTGATGCCTTTGGGGGATAAATTCACGGTGGCCGTCGGCGGTAATACGGCGATAGAGCCGAATAATGTATCACTGAAAGCAGCAGGAGGGTTGCTAACGCCGGGGCCGGACGGCAATAACGCTTACCATTTTGAAATTTTGCCCGATGTAACGGAGGCAGTTGTTCGGCTGATTGCGAATGTTGATATGGTAATCGACTGTCGGCAGGTGTCCGCCGAGATGACGATTTATGAACTCTATTTCCTGCCCTGTCCTGATGCGGAACTTGTCGCCGTTTGCGGCGTGGGTCTCAATGACTTGCTCGCCCGCCAGCAACCGAAAAAAATTGCGGCAGAGGCCGAGGCCGCTGCTTTGGCGGATGGCCCCCCCATTACACAGGTCAGTACCGAAGCGGTCTCATTCAACAGGCCGGAGAACAAGACGCCGAGGGTCTTGCTGCATTGTCCCAACAGCGTAAGTGCAGTCCGGCCGGCTGCGATGGACAGGGCAACGGCCGTTGCGTCGCCGGGGAGTAACCTGGAAATCGACGCTGAGCAAGAGATGCTCGAAGGTGATGAAGGCGGGGGCGTCTGTTTTATGATGGGCACACAAAGCATCATAGACGTCGGTTCGGATATTACCACAAATCAAATCTGGACGGCGGATAACATTTATCATATCGTCGCGGATATAAGTGTGCAGGCATTATTGGTGATTGAGCCGGGGACGATTGTTACGTTTGCGCCGGATGTGGGGATGTTTGTGAATAACGGCGGCGTCCTTATAAGCGCCGGGACGCCCGATGAGCCGATTGTTTATACCTCGGATGCGGCGTATCCGGACTATGGCGATTACTATTGTGCGATTTTTATCAGGAGACCGCATCGCCTGCGACAAAGATTACCTACAGCTATATCGAGTACGCAAACGGGGGTATAGTTATCTTCAACAAGCGGCTGGAACACCCCGTGGAGAACAATTATCTGTATAATAATGAGTATGGGATTGTGGAGTTCGGCACAGAGCTTACCGACCTCTATAACAATCTCGTTTACGGCACATACGAAAACGGTATCGAGGTGCATATGGCATCCCAGGCAGGCCAAGCCGACGCGAACAGTCATATCACGTGCCAGAATAACACCGTTGATTACTATCAGAACGTCGGGATAGTCGTGTATGGCGCTGCGAACCAGCAGGATGCGGGCAATGTAACGCTTATCAATAACATTGTCTCGGGCAGTTATTATTGCGGGCTTGCATTGTTGGACGGCTGGATGTATTACGAAATACAACATACGGGTTATTACAATAACGCTCAAAATAAGAACTGGGAGTTCACAGAATACAATCCCGTTGTTGTCGCTCAAGACCCGTACATGACAGGGACTGGTACTCTGCCGGTTTGCTACCTGAAGCAGGACTGCAACTTCATCAACGCCGGCTATGAATACGTCGAGGGTACGCGATTGATTGGCAAAACAACGGATGTGAACAGCCAGCCGGATTGCAACTACACCGATTTGGGTTTCCATTATGCCAATTGGGGCTTTTCAAACCCGGGCAGCGGGGATTCGTTGTCTGCTGATTTTGACGACGACCTGACTGTAAATTTCAGGGACTTCGCCGTCTTTGCCAACTACTGGCGGCAGTCAACGTCTGCCGAAGCCGACCTTGATGACAGCGGCTTTGTTGATTATGCCGACCTTGCCCTTTTAGGCGACCAGTGGCTGAAACTGGCCGACCCGAACATACAAATCGAAATCACAGGCGACCCAAATAACGGATACGTTGATATCGGAATAACCGGCTGGACTTCGGATACAATGCGAATCTTTCTACTTCTCAATGGGCAAATTATCGGCGGGTCTTTCAGATTTAAAGACGATAATTCGTTTACAATAGATATATCAAAATATGGCAATGGAGAAAAACAATTTAAAATTATAAGCATTGACGGTAATGGTCATCTTACCTGCTCAAATATCGACAGGTTCATATTTACAAGGCCTTTGAATTATTGCGTTTTACCCAAAACATACGAAAGAAATCAGCCATTACCCTTTGCGGCATATAATATTGGTGCAGGAGATATTACTGTTAAGGCGTATGCCAACGGCGGTAATTTAGTTTGGTCGCAATCCTTTAGCGGAAACAATATCATAGGTTCCATTCCTGCTTCAATCACGAATCAGTACGAGCTTGACTACGTGAGCTTCGATGATAACATCGGGCAATCCCTCGCCAAAAAAGTAACAGACCCAAACCTACCTAACTTTTCGGAAAATGTGCAAGCTTTAATTGTTCTTCCAAAATGGAAATTTAGAATACGTGATTACCAAATTGTATGGGCAGTTCAAAATGCTTTCAAATACCACGGAATCATTTATGCAACACTGTCGGGCAGTAATGCGACCTATGAAAAAGTCCAGAAATATGCTCAAAACAAACATATAAAGTATTTATACATTGGGTGTACGGATGGCCACTTCTTAATTAATACAGAAGGCAATGATGAACCCGACAACCGGAGAACAAATTTTGACCTGTATGATGAAGGTAGCGAGGAAAGCTATTCACCAGTCGTTTCTATACAGAGGTCTGACTATTACGACCCTAATATGGCGCCTTCCTGGTGCTGTGATTTATGGTATACGAGACTTGATAGTGTTGCTTCGATGGGATTTTCATATCTTGAATTTGCTTATTTTGACTCTTGTTATTCCGGCAGATTAAAAATAAATGCCAGTAATCAACTAATACAAGGCCAGCCGGGTCAGCAGGGAATCTTCGATATACCTCACTCAGATATGAGTTTTGCACTGGGTATGGCCGGCAGTGGGAGAAGTAACTTTTATCAGGGATGGTACGATAAAGCAAAGTCAAAAATCCCTCCGATATCGGAAACTGAATATCAAAGATGGTCCCGTCTCGAATGGTATCAATTAGAAGATGGAGCAAACCTTTATGACGCATTATATTACGTTATCGAACA
The DNA here is from genome assembly GCA_964353475.1 of uncultured Pirellulales bacterium. Lineage (GTDB taxonomy): Bacteria > Planctomycetota > Phycisphaerae > Sedimentisphaerales > Anaerobacaceae > CAYGVZ01. The sequence continues at coordinate 8,233 of CAYGVZ010000010.1, forward strand.
ACAAACACATTTTGATGTTAACGACCCTGTAAACTGTTACAGATTAAAGGGGGAGGGAGATTTAACGAGCGTATATTTAAGGAACTGGTGAATATTTATAATTTAATAAAAACAGGAAGAGGAACATTGTGAGCATAAAACCGGCAAAATGGTATCTTGCGGCGATAATTTTCTTATTAATTGTGCCAATCTGCCCTCCTTTTACACATTATAAAGATATTATATTCTCTATTTATCTATGTGCTTTGTTCGAAGGTATGATTCTTGTTGCTGTCTTAAGAAGACTACGGAAACTAAATATGCTATTTCAATGGAAAGCGATAACCTTTTATGCCGGTTTCATTGTAATTTCTAGTTGCGAAAATTATTTATTATCTTCATATGAGATACAGAAAGGACATCAATTTCAAAGTATGATTTTATCTTTTTTCATCTTATTTGCTATATTGTATTATGTACTTTTGAAAATAATTTTCGCCATTGGCATTTTGAGAGCTGTTTTGCTCGGACTAATTATGGGTTTTCTCAATGCGATTTTAGCTATTGCAACAATCCCTATTTATAAATAGCGGGCAAAACGGTCTGATTTCCCCCCCCCTACTGCGCCTGCGTGGTGTATAGATATGCTGAGTACTTTTGAAAATACAGTGAATAGTATGAACGCGCTGGTTTTCTCGCATGGACTGAAATTTGTTTATCTTGATGGCTGCGTGACAGGTCGTCTTTATATTGCAAGCGATAATACGTTGCAAGAAGTTCCAAAATATGGCGGAGTGCCCTATCCTCCTCCCCTCTCTGAATCTGATATGAGTTGGGCCTTGAAAATGATTGGTGGTGTGTATGACCAGTTCTACCAGAGCTGGTGGGGCGACATCCACAAGGGAGAAGCAACGCCTTTTAACGCATTTGCCGTGCACGAGTGGGGCCAGTTGCAAGAGGGTGAAGATCTCTATACTGCCTTACAATATGCTGTCACTGAAACGGGGAAGCGTCCGGACGGGGAAGAGGCGCTCGATAACTTAAGAGTGTATGGCATGGGGTTAATGTCGGCGGTAAGGATAGAATAGGGGCTATAATATGGCGGTGACGAAGAAAACAATAAAGATATTTATTGTGACTATCGGCGCTATATTTCTCATTGCCTTATGTGCCGTTTGCATACTCATTGGCCTATTTCATTTTGCGCCTGAAAAGTTTTTAGAATGTTACGAATTCGGGATGGATACGTATGCATCTGCAAAATATTATTTCAAACCCTACCCATCCAATGAATGGGTTCATTGTGAAAGAATAGAAGACATATGGAAATACCTTGAAAATGAAAAAGTGCAGAAAATCACCTTCTGTGGCTTTGACCCTGATTTGCCACCGGACGATTGGCGGACATGGGGTGAGATTGTTGAGCCGGAAAGAATAAAGCTGACGCTACATCTGATTCGCACCTCTAAAATTGAAGGATATATCGGGGTTATTTGTTCCGGGAGAATAAAATTCATAACAGACAAACACAGGTTTATCATACCCGTCGAATGGGATGATAAAAATGTTCTTTCGTATAGGTGGAAGTCGGCTGAGTTGAGGAGGCAACTGTGGAAATGGGGTTACGGCAAGCAGACATACAAGTATATTGTTCCGCCAAAAGAACAAACGGCGGCCATTCTTCTGTACTCCAAAGGGCCGCCAAACTCATCGCTTGCGGCGCTTTTCGGCGACAAAAAAATGGCTGAAGAACTTATATTCAATCCCCCAGTGGAAGACCCGAATGGGATAGTAGGCCTCGCAGGTTTGTATAAAACTGCTCTACTACGTACATTTGGATTTGAGTTCAAGAAAGAGGCAGGAAAGATGATTCCTGCCAGTAACGAACTTATACCGAAAAAGCTGTATGAAGGTCGTGAATGGCTTGAAAAGATATTAGATGCCTACGAAACAGCACTCAAAAAAGCCGAGGAAAAGGAAAAGTATTTCCCCATGGAATTGGATAATCCTGTCGGCAGAATCATATTTATGACAAGCCAGACGAATTGCTGGAAGGAAATTGGTATCACTGAGAACACGGTCTTCGATGATTACATAAAATCGGAGCAACTGAAAGCGTATTTCGACGAGCTTGGCCTGACGGACGAGTTGTTGGCAGGCAGGTCGCAGAACAAACCATAGAAAGGGGTACGTAACGAGTAAGAATGTGTTACGCTGGTTCTGGTATTTTTCGGCAGTTGCTGCTCTGTGCATAGTGGGTGCGATGTTGTATCCGGCCATTGTTTTTGCTGATGTCACCTACATTGTGTGTATGTATGTAGTGGTTGATGCTTTCGCCCTTGCCGTCGGATGCAGTATGTTACAAAAGCTTAATGTTATCTCCTTTTGGAAGTTTGCAGCATATCTTGCGTTTGTCGTGGGGACAAGTGTGGCTATTAATTCCTTGCTGTCTGAGCTGGCATTTAAGAGCCTTTTGCTTTTTGCTCTTATGGCCTATATGCTCCTCGGTTCCTTGAATGTTGCGCTTTCGAGAACGATACTTGGCGTGGGTTTCCGCGAGGCATCTTTGATTGGGTTGCTCGTGGGTTTGGTCCACGCGCTTGTGTGCATCATGGCGACTTCAGTTCACGTCTAAATGGGCAAAAGGTTAGGACGATGTTCCCAAGGGGGGCACCTCGAACTTCAACAGATTCAGCCGAGAGGAATGGACGCGGCTTGGCGCGGGTGACAGCTTGTACTCAGCATTATGGTATGTAGTCAACCTGTCCTACGACCCGGGATACGGGGCTGACCCTCGTGATACTTACCGGGTGAAGGGCCAGGGAGATATGGCGGAAGTTCTGATAGAGTGATGTGAGGATTAGGTTATGGGAAAAATATCCCCTTTTGGCTTGGCGCTGCTTCTTGTAATCTGTGGGTGCACTGAAAGTAACCAGCCCCTTTCACGCAGCGAAAGCGTTGAATGTCAAAGGATGAAAGAACTCTGGGAGCACATCTCAGCGGAAAACCCCCGCATCGTCATACCTGAGATGGAAACACAACCCGAAACCGAGATGGGGTGGGAGGAATTTGGCGAATCGCTGTTTGCGTCCGCGGGCTGTTGCTTCTGCAAACCTCATCCTTCTGTGCAGGAATGGCAGGAGTATAACAGGTTAGAGTGTATCCGGGAGTATCTTGAGAACGAAAGAGTTCTGGCGATAAGCTTTTATGAGCAGGTTATGTATGATGATGCGACTCGCCCGGAGGATTGGCGCCCATGGGCAAAAATCACTGACGCGGAAAAGGTGAGAGAAATTCTGCGATTACTTTTCAGGGCAATGGGCAATGAGAAAGACAGATTTGCTAACGAGGGAATCGTCCTGAGCCACTCGGATCGGATGCAAATAGTCACGGACAAACATAAGTTCATCATACCCATCGGCTGCAACAGTCGCGGGAAGAAAGTAATCTGCGGCATTGGATGGGAATCCTATGAGTTGAGAAGAAAGCTGGAGAAATGGGGATTTGGCGACGCCAAGTGAAATGCATGTGGTAGCGATTTGCCAAATCGTGATACAGAACAACACGTGCGACTACTATCAGAACGTCGGCATAGTGGTTTATGGCGTAGAAAATGAACAGGACGCGGGGCTTGTAACGCTTACCAATAACATAGTATCGGGCAGCTATTATTGCGGCCTTGCATTGCAGGCCGGCTGGCGATTGTCCGCCGTCCCGCTGTTTTTTAAGCCAGTGGTCATAAAGCCCCGCCGGAACTGGAAATACGAGAGATAGCTCGGCGATTTCAGGCAGGGCAGGAAAAATCGCCTGTCGGTCATTTTTCGCTTGACTTTGGTATCCCGCGCGGTATATTCGCCCTTGCTAATATATCTCGTGAGGAGCGGTAATGGATTCACCGTTGTGTGTAGGGTTGCGCTTACCGGGGGGCGTGGATGGGAATTGCTTTGCCTTTTTGGCACCAAACTCCGGCTTCCCCTCGCTATCTCGGCATAAATCGGTCATCACGTTCCATTCAAACGACGTTGTCCCGGTTTTTTGGAGGAGCACACTTCAAGAAAAGCAATATTCAGTGCAGTAAACCTGGCAGATACTAAGGATTGTTCGTCAAAGAATCGCATAGAACAGCTTTTAAGGAGGACCGAAAAATGAACAAGACGAAGTTAGTTGTTACAACATTCTGTGTCCTGCTGTCGTTGCTCGGCGCCAGCACAGTGCTCATCGGGCACTGGGACCCGTCGATGGGGCATAAAATGCACTTTCCCCAGTTGCCGGACCCCAACGGATGGGACATCTGTCTGCTCGACCAGACGGTAGGCGATGACTTCACCTGCAGCCACACAGGCCCAATCACAGACATACATTTCTGGGTCTCGTGGAGGTATGACGAAGAGGACTGGCAAGGCACAACGTGGGACATCTCCATCCGCAGCGACGTAAACAACGGTCCCTGCGGCTACGGTATGCCCGGGACGACGCTCTGGACCTGGAACGGGCTGGGCAATTTCCAGACAGCCGGGCCTTGGTTAGGTATGGAGGGCTGGCATTGCCCAAATACCCCCGAGACCATTCCTCTTGACCACCAGTATTACTGGCAAGTCAACATCACCGACATCAACAGCCCCTTCACTCAGCAGGCCGGGACGACTTACTGGCTCTGCATCAAGGCAAACAGACCGTACTGGCCGCCGGCCGTCGGCTGGAAGACCTCGAAGGACAGATACAGGAGCTGCGCCCTTTGGAAAGTCAGCGGCAAGCCCTGGCAAGCCGTTTCACCGATGGGCTTTACTGTTGATCAAGCGTTTGTCATCACGGGCGGAACCACTGAGCCCAACAAGTATGATTTCGGTGATGCTCCCGAATATGGGCCGGCTTATCCGCCATCGGCTCTGCAGGGTACATTCCCGACCTGTAAGACAGTCGGGCCTGTCACCTCGTACATCCAGCACGGCCTCGGCTGGGCTCGCTTCGAGCTTAATCCGCCTCCGGGCTGGGACAGCGAGACAGACGGCGATGCAGGCAAATGCCCGCCGCCGGGCTGCTTCCCGACGTACGACGATGACGAGTGCTTCTTAGACGGCGACGCCGGTCTGATATTCCCCCAACCGTACACAATCGACGCCACGGGGACAGTGATTCAGCCCTGCCCGCAGTCCACTGGAACACCTCTCGGACAGACCTGTCAGACGGCTGTGTGGGGCGGGAACGTTGACATAAATGTCGTCAACAATATGCCGGTTACCGGCTATGTGAACGTCCTTATGGACTGGGACCAGAGCGGCTTCTGGAGCGGCAGTTCGCAATGCCCGACGGCAGCAGCGCCGGAGTGGGTTCTTGTGAACTGGCCCGTACCGATTGGCTACAACGGGGCGCTATCCGGCCTGTTACCGCCGGGATTCCTGATTGGGCCTAACAGCGGCTACGTCTGGAGTCGCTTCACGATTACAGAAGGACCGATTGCGGTCACTGACTGGGACGGCTCCGGGGTATTCGAGGACGGCGAGACAGAGGACTATCTGCTTCGCGTGGAAGGAGAGCCGCCGCCGCAGGGCAAACCACTTGTCGAACACTCCAAGTGGTCGCAGCCGCCGGTTGAGATATATCCCTCGCCGACTGTTAATCCACCTGTGTATTGTGGCTGGGACGAGGCGGCGTTTAGAGAAATCACGCCTGGGCCGTATTTCCCCTGCTGGGCCTGTACGACACAGTGCAATGGCGATGCTGACTGCGACGGGTATGTCGGGAATAACGACCTGTCAATAATGATGGCGGCAATGGGCACAAGCTATGGCAACCTTGGGTATAACCACTGTGCTGACTTCGACAGAGATTTCTCGGTTAACATGTTGGACTATGACATACTGCAAAGCTGGTGGCTACAGAACCCGCCGGCCGACTGCCCCGACCAGAGCTACCCAATGAGTACTCAGGTCTGGAATATGGCCGCGGACGATTTCCACTGCCTTGGGAAGATGCCTGTAACGAGCATTCACTGGTGGGGGTCATACCTCGGCTGGAACACAAGGCCGCCGCCGGCTATCGAGCCGAACGCGTGGCAAATCTGCTTCTGGAGCAACGTTCCTGCAGGACTGACGCCGTACAGCTATCCTGAGAAACTCCTGTGGCGCGTCGTTGTTGACGCAAGCAGGATCCAGCGAGAATTTGTGGGATACGATGAGTTCCCGCAGATGATACCGGAAAGCTGCTATCAGTATAACGTCAAGCTCAACCCCGCTGAGTTCTTCAAGCAGGGCGATTTCCTGAACCAGACGATTGGCGACATATTCTGGATTAGCATCACCGCGATGTACCCCATCGACGTGACGATACCGTACCCGTGGGGCTGGAAGACAAGACCCTGGCACTGGATGGATGACGCTGTCCGATTCGTTCTCACGACGCCGCCGCTGCCCGGGATGGTCCTCTCGCCGGGTATGGTTACGCCAATCGAGAACATGTACGGAGAGAGTATGGATTTGGCCTACGAGCTTGACACCGACCCCAACTGGATAAAATGGGAGCAGCACTTTACGGGCCTGCGGGATTGGCCGCACTATGAAGATGAGATCTCCATTGCGACCGTGATTACAGGGGGTCCCCCTCAGATTCAACGACTTGTTGCAGACGACTGGCGGTGTGACAAGCTTACCGCCGTCAACGCGATTGTCTGGTGGGGTTCGTACATCGGTTATGGCTACGAGGCCTGTCAGGGACCGCTGCCTGCTCGGCCGGTCAAGCCCGATTACTTCCTGCTGAACGTATGGAGCGACGTGAATTTCGGCGACCCGTGCAACCCGTATTCGTACAGCCATCCGGGAAGAATCCTCTGGGAGTACAAGGCCTACAACTATGACCAGGTGCTGGTCGGCTTCGACAAGTATCCGCACGGCGACCCCAATGAGCCGGTCTTCCGCTACTCTGTCAAGCTGCCTGACCCCAACAGGTTCAAGCAGAAAACTGCAACCGGGATTTATTGGCTCAGCGTTGTCGCCGTTTATGAGTTCAGTCAGCCCAGCCATCCGTGGGGCTGGACGAATCATCAGCATGTCTTCAACGACGATGCTGTCGCAGGCACCTGGAACCCAACAGGCGGAAACTGGGTCTGGAGTGAACTCTACGACCAGATTGGCGCCAGCGAAGATATGTCCTTCATCCTCTACACCCACGACTATCCGCCGTGCTGGGCCTGTCTAACTCAGTGCCACGGGGATTCTAACTGTGACGGATTTGTCAACACGCTGGATTTCCCCGCGTACCGCAATTCGTTCTATAAGAGCTACCCGGATCCGCTGTATGACCCGTGTGGTGACTTCAACAGGGACGGTACCGTGAATACATTGGACTTCCCAGCGTATCGTGATAACTTCTTCACCTGGCCGCCTGCGGATTGTCCGGTTGGTGGTGCGTGGCCGCCCTAACAAGGGGTAACCCTGTCAAGAGTAATAAGGGCTGCGAGGTTTCT
>CAYGVZ010000010.1:15680-23693 GCA_964353475.1 uncultured Pirellulales bacterium
CAGCCCTTTCTATTTTGGTACTGTGATTGCCCCGATTGTCTCGCGGTTCGACTTCGCTCACCACGGGTTGACCGGCGAGTGTCCGTGTGTTATCCTGCCGGCCTTCAATAACAGGGAAATCGCAGATGGAAATTGAACGGCTGATTTTAGGCGAGTTTGAAACCAACTGCTACATCGTCCGCAGCAGCCCGCCCCCAGGGGGCGAATCGGCAACCGACTGCCTGATTATCGACACGGGACTTGACGCAGAGCCGCTCCTGCGATTCCTTGCAGAATATAAACTCGACCCGAAATGCGTCATCCTTACTCACGGCCACATCGACCACATCGCGGGCGTCAATGCCCTGCGTGCTAAGTACCCATCCATAAAGGTGTTCATTCACAAGCTCGATGCCGATTTGCTTTCGGATGACGCGGGTAATCTGTCGTTTATGACGGGCCGGTCGTTTAGCACCAGGGCCCCCGAAGTGCAACTGGAGGAAGGCGATACGGTTGACCAGGCAGGGATAAAGCTTGACGTTATTCATACGCCGGGACACACGCCGGGCGGAATATGCCTGTATGCGGAGAATGAAGGTGTCGTTTTCGTCGGCGACACGCTCTTTGCCGGCTCAATCGGCAGAACCGATTTCCCCAACGGCAGTATGACCAAACTCGTCAACGGCATCAAGGAAAAGCTTCTCGTATTGCCTGACCAGACAAAGGTTTACCCCGGCCATGGCCCGCCGACCACCATAGCCAATGAAAAAAGCGGCAACCCGTTTCTGTAGCGCACTTGGCCGCTGGAACGGCTTTAGCTTGTCCCGAAAAGGGACCTCGTATTCGTCCATGTCCGTCCCATAACCGCCAAACGATATTCTGAGAACAGCGTCAAATCGCTAAATGCACGCCTGAAGGGCTTGCGCCCGCGTTTTTTTCCCGGCACGTCTGATAATGTCGCCGTCGCAGCAAAACCGCCTTTCTGTTTCCGCCGATATTACGGCATTGTAAAGCCGGTGCTTTATACATAGCCCGGCCTAAAATACGTAAATGGCTCCTAATTGAGAGAAGGAGTGTTTCCAATGGCTCGGAAAGAAAATCACAGCGAGCGTAATGTGTTGATAATCTCGCTTCTGGTCGTCGCTCTTGCACAAAGACCTTGTGTATCATCGGCCCAGCAGGACACCAACCGGAAGGCGGACCTCTTTGATATGCCAATCGAGGACCTGACCGATATGTCTTACACCGTTTACGGCGCATCGCGCTACAAACAAACGACTGCTGAAGCGCCGTCTTCGGTCACCGTTATCACCGCCGACGAAATCCGCAAATACGGCTATCGAACGCTGGCGGACGTCCTCAACAGCGTCAAAGGTCTCTACACCACCTACGACCGAAACTACAGCTACCTCGGCGTCCGCGGGTTCGGCAGACCCGGCGACTACAACAGCAGAATCCTGCTGCTGGTCGATGGCTACAGGGCAAACGACAATATTTATAACACTGGTTCCATAGACAGGGTGTCCGTTGTCGATATTGACTTGATTGAGCGCGTCGAGATTATACGCGGCCCCGGCTCGTCTCTGTACGGCAGCAACGCGTTCTTCGGGGTTGTGAACGTAATTACAAGACAGGGCGCAGATGTCAACGGCACCGAACTGTCGGGTGAATTGGCCAGATATGACACCTATAAAGGCAGAGCAACCTACGGCGCGAAATTAGACAACGGCCCGGACGTCCTCGTCTCTTTCTCGAACTACGACAGCGACGGGCAGCGCCTTTACTACAAAGAGTTCGACGACCCATCGACAAACAACGGGTTTGCCGAAGACGCCGATACAGAAAACTTCGGCAACCTGTTCACAAAACTCGCATACGGCGATTTCGCATTCGAGGCGGCCCGCACATCCAGAGACAAAAGAATACCTACCGCCTCCTGGGAGACCGTCTTTAACGACAATCGCACCAAGACCCGAGATACCCTCGCGTTCCTCAACCTCAAATACGAACACGATTTCAAAGACGTTGTCCAGGTTATGAGCCGCTTGTTCTACGGCTACTATGACTACGACGGCGACTATATTTACCCCGAACCTTACATCAATGAGGACTACGCCCACGGCAAATGGTTCGGAGGCGAGATACAATTCACCAAGACGCTTGCCGAGAAGCACAAGCTCATCTGGGGCGCAGAGTATCAGGACGACCAGAAGCAGCAGCAGGGCAATTACGACGTCTACGGCATCTGGCTCAATGATACCAGAGAAGGCGAACGATGGGGCGTATATGTCCAGGATGAATTCAGGGTCCTCGATAATCTTGCCCTTAATCTCGGCGTGCGGCACGATGATTACAGCACCTTCGGCGGAACGACTAACCCACGCCTCGGCGTAATCTACAACCCCTTCGAGAAAACGACCGTAAAACTGCTCTATGGCGAGGCCTTCAGGGCCCCGTCTCCCTACGAGCTTTACTACAACGACGGCGAGAACGATACACAAAAAGCAAATCCCGCTCTCAGCCCCGAGACCATCACAACATACGAACTGGTGCTGGAGCAGGCCCTGTCGCCGGCTTTGCGGGCAAGCGTATCCGGTTTCGTATATGAAATAGAAGACCTCATCTCCCTCGCCGCCGACCCCAGCGACGACTTGCTGGTATTTAACAATTCCGACAAGATAAAAGCCAGGGGACTGGAGTTTGAGCTTGACGGCAAATGGGAAAACGGCTGGCAGAGCCGGCTCAGTTACACTCTTGTGGACACCGAAGACAAATCCACGGGCGATAAACTCACAAACTCGCCGCAGAATCTGGCCAAGGCGAACCTGGTTGTCCCCTTGCTCGAACGGCGGCTCTTTGCAGGCATTGAAGCACAGTACGAAAGCAAACGAATGACGGTGGGAGGAAACCACACCAACGATTTCATCGTCGCCAACCTCACACTCACGTACAGAAACCTTATCGAAGGCCTCGAGATTTCCGCGGCCGTTTACAACGTCTTTGACAAGGACTACGGCCACCCCGCCTCTGAAGAGCACACACAGGACATAATCGCACAGGATGGTACAATCTACAGGATCAAGCTGACGTACAGATTCTAACATGATTCGCCGCACTGGAATGAAAATGAACACGGGGACAGCTAAATCGCAAATAAGTCAGGTATGACTGAGAAGAAGACAACGTCGGCGCTGGTTGTTATCCTGCTTGTCTGGGCGGGCCTGGCACACGCACAGGCACAGTCCGTGCACGAATCGGAGCACCAGCTCAAGGCCGCTGTTATCTACAGCTTCATCAAGTTCACCGACTGGCCCGAGGCGATATTTTCCGATGGGAACGAAATTGTCATCGGTATATTGAGCAACAGTCCCCTTGCAAAATCCTTTGACCCCGTCAAAGACAAGACCCTCAAAGACAAGACCCTCGTTGTCAAAGACCTGGGCACATTCGAACAGTTAAACAAAGACCGCAGCGGCAGCAATAATGTAGCCCGGACACTCCACGCCTGCCACGTCCTCTTCATCTGCGATTCAGAAAGGGCTTACCTAAAAGACATCCTTGCTGTCATCGCCGACCACAACGTTCTCACGGTAGGCGAGTCAGCCGGTTTTCTTGAGGCGGGCGGTATGATAAACTTCGTCCCCGGCGCCGAAAAGCCCGTCTTTGAAGTCAATCTCACGGCCTGCGAAAAAGAAAATCTCAAAATGAGTTCTCGTGTTCTCCGCCTTGCCGTACGGATTATCAAGAAAGAAGATCAGCCGCAGGATGCAAATCAATAGCGCCTCCTGCGAACCGTTAATTCCACCGGATTGTTCGTCCGATAATCGCCGCCGCTCCGGCCACATACCCAGAAAAGCTTCCGTCATCAGACTTGATAACCATCTCTGTTATAAGCACTTACGGCGATTTACCCCTCGCCAGCCACAACACTTTGGAAATTCAGGGTTTACGGTAACAAGCAGCACCTTGCGGTCGCCGAAATACTCAATATAGGGGGTAGTGATGTAAGCAGGGCTTCAACGCCTTAGATTGACTCCGAGCGGCAGCCAAACCCAAAACCGGTGTACGGGGGCTGCACAAATTCATTTCAGACCGTACGTTGGTGCTTGTCAACGGACGTTCTGACGCCGCGGAACAACACCCTATGAGGGGAACAGGTAATGGGGGCAAAAAGATAAAAAAGAAAACATACATTTTAATCGCCGTGACGCTTGGTGTGCAGGCCGTGCTAATCGCGGCTTGCGACGGCGCGGAGCCCCCACACGGCACCGAGTACCAGGTCAAGGCGGCGTTTCTGTATAACTTTGTCAAGTTTACAGAATGGCCTGCGGCGAAACTTGCCGACGGCAACGAGATTATCCTCGGCCTGGTCGGCAGCCATCCTTTTGGAAATGCCTTTGAGCCGGTCAAGGACAAACTCATAAAAGGAAGGCCGCTAATCATCAGAGAACTTGGGGACTTTGGCGAGCTCCGCAAACGAAGCGACCAGGACAAGACCGGGCAGCGTTTGGAGGAGTTGAAAAAATGCCACCTGCTGTTCATCTGCGACTCTCAGAAGAACTACTTTAAGGAGATAATTGAAACAGTAAAGGACTGCAATGTCCTGACCGTCGGGGAGACAGGAAATTTCCTGGAGTTCGGCGGCATTATAACCTTCGTGATGAAAGCAGAGAAACTGACCTTCGAAGTCAACCTCATTGCCGCCAAGCGAGAAGGTCTGCAAATTTCTTCGCAGGTCCTGCGCCTGGCAGAAAGAGTCATAACAGAAGATGAACCAGCCGGAAACCGGCAGGAGTAGCACGCTCGCCGTCGTGCGTTACTGCTCCATATAACATGTTCGGCAGGGCTTGGGGGCTGCGCTGCCGGGGCACGGTCTGTATCATTCCTGGATTGTCAAGTCGCGTGGGCTATTCGAATGTGCCGTAGTGCTCGGGCTTGCCGTCGTCGCCGTCGTACCGCACTGGATCCTCGCCTTCGGCGTCAACGCGGATTCGCTCGATGTGCTCGGCTTTTTTTGTATTGCTATCGACGGTAACGACGATGCCGTTCATCTTCACGTCGCCCGTGGCGACCTCAAACGGCACCGGCATCCGCGTCTTGAATGACTTCAGAACGCTCTCAGTGCTCCTGCCGATTACCGAGTCGTGCGCCCCGGTCATACCTATATCCGTGATATAAGCGGTGCCTTTCGGGAGTATCCGCTCATCAGCAGTAGCAACATGAGTATGAGTCCCGAACACGCAGGCGACGCGTCCATCCAGGTAGTAACCCATAGCGATTTTCTCGCTGGTCGCCTCGGCGTGAAAATCAACGAAGATTATATCCGCCTGCTGCTGCACTTTCGCCAGCAGCTTGTCCGCCGCGTTATAAGGGCAGTCCGCGGGTTTCATAAACAGCCGGCCAATCAGGGCAACGACGCCTACCACAGGCCCCTTCTCTGTCTTGTAAAAAGCAGCCGAGTGGCCCGCGGCAAATTCCGAGAAGTTTGCCGGCCGGACAATGTTCTCCTCCTTCTCTAATGTCTCGATGATATCCTTCTTCTTGTATGTGTGGTCGCCAAGCGTTACAAGATTCACGCCGTAGCGCAATAGCTTCTGATATATCTGCGGCGTAATCCCAGACCCTCCCGCCGCGTTCTCCGCGTTCACTATCACGCAGTCAATCTGCCGCTGCCGAATTATCTCCTTCAGCTTGTCCGCCAGCACACGCCTCCCCGGCCTGCCTACTACGTCCCCTATGCACAATACATTCAGCTTCATAATCTTTTCCGCGGGTATCTTCCCGGCTACCTTGCGTATTCGATACAGCGCAGTTCCCGAAGCAGCGTTACCTGTATTTCGCCGGGATAGGTCATCTCGGCCTCGACCTTCTTGGCGATGTCGCGAGCGATTTTCACTGCGGAGTCATCGTTCACCTTCTCGGCGCCAACGATGACGCGAATCTCACGTCCCGCCTGGATGGCATAAGCGCTGTCAACGCCGGGGAAGCTGTTGGCGATTTCTTCGAGTTTTTCCAATCGCTTGATGTACCGCTCCAACGTCTCTCTTCTTGCGCCGGGCCTTGATGCGCTAATCGCATCGGCGGCGGCAACGAGCGGCGTATAAGGATTGGTCGGCGGTATGTCCCCGTGATGACCTTCGACCGCATTGAGTATTACAGGCGACTCGCTGAATCGCTTGAGGAAATTCGAGCCGATAACCGGATGGCTTCCCTCGATTTCATGGTCGAGCGCCTTGCCGATATCGTGCAGCAGGCCCGCCCTTCTTGCAATCGAACCATCCAGCCCCAATTCGTCCGCCATAACCTGCCCGAGGAATGCCACCTCAACGCTGTGCCGCAGGACATTCTGCCCGTAACTGGTTCGGTAATTGAGCGCACCAATCATACTGAGCACGCGGTTAGGCAGCCCCCTGACATTGGTCTCGACCGCCGCGTCCTTACCCAACTGCAGCACCTTTGCGTTGATTTCCTTTTTCGTCGCGGCAACCAGTTCCTCGATGCGCGATGGATGAATCCTGCCGTCCTGAATCAGCCGTTCCATCGACAGCCGTGCAACCTCGCGCCGAACAGGGTCAAATCCGCTCACCACTATCGTCCCAGGCGTGTCATCCACAATGACATCGACCCCCGTGGCCTTTTCGAATGCGCGGATGTTCCTGCCCTCTCTGCCGATGATTCTGCCTTTCATATCATCGTTGGGTATCTCCACGGCCGAGACCGTAACACCGCAGGTCTGCTCAGCAACGTATCGCTGGATTGCCGTGGTGATTATCTCTCTGCTCTTGTCCTGCGATATCTCTTTGGCCTCCTCGACCTTCCGTCCTATCAGCGCGGACATCTCGAGTTCGCATTCATCCTCTAAACGCTTCAACAGCAGCTCCTTGGCCTCATCGACGTTCATCGCGGTAATTTTCAGAAGCTGGTTTTTCTGCTGGACGAGCAAAGTCGAGAGCTGCTTGTCCTTGGCGGAAACATTCTGCATCCGCCGTTCGATTTCCTTGTTCTGCTCCTCCACCGCCTGCTCGCGCTGCCTGATAAGCTCCACCTGCTTGTCCACTATGTCCTCGCGCTTGCTCAGGCGCAGCTCGGTCTCGCGCAGTTCTGCCTTGATTTTGTTGGCCTGCGCGGTGGACTCTTCCTGCTTCTTGATGGCCTCGCCGGCTGCCTCAAGCTGGGCGGCCTTGATGATGCTCTCGGCCTCCCTCTTGGCGCCCTGCATCTGAATCTGCATCTCCTGCTGAACCGTCTTGGCCTTGGCCCTGGTCAGGAAATGCACAAACAGCCAGGTACCGCCCACGCCGACAAGCACACCCGCTATCACGGCTGTGATGGCCTCGAAGCTGACTTGCATTAGTATCCCGTACATAATCCCTGCCCTCAAACAGTATCAACAAAGTTCTATGCCGCTAATAAAGCGCGACTGTGGGATTACCGGCAGGCAGGTCACAAAGAAGTGAGTTGCGTGTGCAAAACCCGTGTTTCAGCTATTTAGCAAACGATTATCCGTTCCCGCGATCACCGCGAATGGTGCTCGCCTGGCGGGCCAGCGATTGTGTTACAAGAATCAAATTGGGTGTCTCAGCGCTCAATACGCTATTCCTCAGTTTGCTCGCATTTTTCTGCTACACAGGTCATCACTGCAATTTTCGGTTCACTTTTGCACGGCTTATCCGCCTTTGGCGGATTTGGCGTTCTTTCAACTGTCTGAAACGAACGTCAACAGTGTCTTTGTAACTTAACTGCCGCTGGGACAAGGCCTTACAAACCACCTTATCACTGAGCCGCCCTCGCTGCGTATCTGCTGAGATTACCCAAAAACCCCTTTAGGGCGGTCCACAGTCCCATTCTTCTTCGGCAAACATTATACGATGATAAACCGTTTTTGTTGAATCGTCAATGAAAATCCACCCACTACCCCCCAAAAATCGCCCATTTTTTCAATCTTTTTCCCTCTCTACCCGGCGTTTCCAGTTCGCCATTCGGCAATCGGAATTCGGAAATCTCCTCCGCCGGGCCGCATTATTACGCTGAAAA
>CAYGVZ010000011.1:0-23590 GCA_964353475.1 uncultured Pirellulales bacterium
AGAACTTCGCAAAAATGACTTTCTCGGCGCTGGAGAACCGTATGATTGCTGAGGGAGAGCGCCGAGCGATACTTGTTGACTATTTCCCGCTTGAGCCGAACAGGCCGCAGGGCGGGGAGAAGGTGGCGGCGGCGGCGGGCCGTATTGAAGCAACGTTGTATCAGCCCGCTGCGGGACGGACAGAGCTTGCAGGCATTGCTGCTTCGCAGGGCGTTACGTTTGAAGATGCGAAGGTGAACTTTGCCGGCAGCGAGTTCAGTTACGATGCCGCCAGCGCCATAATAAAAGCATCGGGCAGCTCCTCCGCCCCGTGCATTCTCAACGGCGCAGCGGTTGACGGTCTCGAATATAACGTCAAGACCCGCAGGATTATAAAGACCCGAATCGCCGGCGTCGGCTCTGTACGCTGACGGGTCTCTCGTTACCCGTGACTCAGCCCTCGGCAACCCGGCCACAGGGGCGCGGTCATTTTTCTAGGGCGATGAGGTCTGCATAGGATTCGCGTCTGCGGATGACTCTGAATTTGCCGCCGTCAACGAGGACTTCGGCGGCACGGCCGCGGGCGTTGTAGTTGCTGCTCATCGAAAAGGCATAAGCCCCGGCGGTGAAAATCGAAAGCAGATCACCGCGTTTAGCCGGAGGCATCGCCCTATCCTTTGCGAAAAAGTCGGCGCTTTCGCAAATCGGGCCAACCACATCGACAATTTCGGTGCTCGCCGTCCGCAAGACCTTGTCGCGCCTGGCGGGGGCGAGGTCCTCGGGCACATTTGCAGGCCAGATAAAGTGAAACGCGTTATACAGCGGCGGACGAATCAAATCATTCATCCCCGCATCGACTATGACAAACTTTTTGCTGCCGCTCTGCTTGAGGTACAAAACCCTGGTCAGCAAAATCGCGGCATTGGCGGCAATACTTGCCCCCGGCTCTAAAATCAGCCTGAGCTTTCTGTCCTTCAGCAGGGGGACAATTGCGCCTGCATAGTTCGCCGCGGTGGGTGATTGTGACGTTACATAATCGGCCCCATACCCGCCGCCCATATCAATCGCCTCAATGGTAAAACCATCTCTTCGCAATTGTTCGACCAGCGCGAGGACCTTTTTTATGGC
Source organism: uncultured Pirellulales bacterium (assembly GCA_964353475.1). Classification (GTDB taxonomy): domain Bacteria; phylum Planctomycetota; class Phycisphaerae; order Sedimentisphaerales; family Anaerobacaceae; genus CAYGVZ01. The sequence goes on from CAYGVZ010000011.1 coordinate 1,108, forward strand.
CTCCACGTATGGTTCTACGGTATGTCCCGCCGAGCCGAGGTGTATGTGTATTGCGCAGAGCCGTACCGTTTTTTGTTTGCCGAATTCCGCGAAGACCTTTCGCGCACGTTCTATGTCAACGCCGAATTTTGTCTCCTTTTTGCCGGTTGTCGTGTAGGTGTGCGTCTTGGGGTCAACGTCGGGATTGACTCGCAGCGCGGCCTTTGGTCGCTTGTGGTGTTTTTTTGCCAGGCGAATCAGGTTCTCTAACTCCTGTTCGGACTCGATATTGAAATACGCGATGCCCGCCTTTAGCGCCTCGACGATTTCCTTGTCCGTTTTACCAACGCCCGCGTAAACGATGCCTCGCGGGTCGCCGCCTGCGCGGAGTACCCGATGAAGCTCGCCGCCGCTGACGATGTCAAAGCCGCTGCCCGCTTGCGCCATCAGTTTCAGTATATTAATATTCCCACAGGCCTTGACCGAATAGCATACGGTAGTGTCAAGGCCGCGGTAGGCCTCCTGGACTTTGCGCAAATGCTCGAGAAAAGTCGCCTTGCTATAGATATAAACAGGCGTACCGACTCGCTCGGCTATGTCGGCGACATCCACATCCTCAGCAAACAATCTTCCGCCTCTGTAATTGAAGTAATCCATAACCCCTCGTGTCTGACACGAACCGCACTGCGGTTTAACTGCAATCCGGTTAGGACGGCAAGCAGTATAAGAAATTGCCCGGCAATTGCAAGATGCTTGCCGAGTGCTGATTCAGTCCCTTGCCTTTTGTGATTCGTCTGTCCACAAACAGAAATGGAAGGTTCCTTCATTCGTGAGAACCTTCCATTTACTGCAATGTCATTGCAATCTTACTTCAGCGTGTTATCTTACTTTTTCTTCTTTTTCTTTTTTGCTTTCTTCTTTGCAGCCATTAGTGTTACCTCCACATTGGCTAACTATAATCCATTTTGCTCAAGCGCTTGCTATGACGCTACAATATGAGAACGCATCAATTATTACTGCTATAGTTTTTATCGTCCAGATATTCAAGATTCCTTCATAAAAATTTCAGTTCGTCGTCTTTTTAGGATCTCGTCCGTTGCTCTTGTTGTTTTTTCTTGTCCAGAGGTTTCCTGTGTGCCCGTCCGACTTGGCAGAAATGCGAGTCGTAATTTCGGAGGAAGCGCTGCGTGACATCTCTTTGTCAACCTTGCCGTATATTGCGGGTACCAGACCCGTTTGCCCTGTTTCACGCAGTTATTCATCCTTGGCATGCACATCGGGCATTACGGCGCTGCGCAGATGAAAACTGCCTGATTGAATTCACCTTTTACATTTGCGTTTTTTTTGATACATTGATATTCCTCACTGGAAAATTTTGTTATCTTTGTGCAAGGTTTCTGTTGAAGAACTCACAGATTGATTGTTAGTTCTATGACGCAAAGCAGAATCATCCTGTTCGGCGGGACATTCGACCCGATTCACCTCGGTCACACAGCCGTTGCCGGAGACGCTGCGCGGCGGCTCGCAGCCGACAGGGTTGTCTTCATCCCTGCAAAACGTTCCCCGCTCAAAGCCCTCGCGCCTCATGCCTGCGACGCCGACCGTCTGGCTATGATTCGCCTGGCCATCGCGGGTAGCGAGATATTCGAGTTGAGCGACTACGAGCTTAAAAGACCGGGCCCGAGCTACACCCTTCATACCGTAAGATACTTCAAGACCCGCTTTGGCCCCGATACTACAATTCACTGGCTCGTTGGTGTCGACAGCATCGATGACCTGCCGCACTGGTTCGGCATCACAGGGCTTATCGACGAATGTAACCTCTCCATTATGTACCGTGCCGGCTTCCCGCCGCCTGATTTTCACCGATTTGAACGAGTATGGGGATTAGACCGTGTCGCCAAACTCCAGGCCAACGTTGTCAAGACGCCGTTAATCGATATCAGCAGCACTGAAATTCGCAAACGCCTCGCCGCTAATCAGGATGTTTCAGATATGCTGCATCCATCCGTTGCCGACTACATTCAATCGCACCGCCTTTATCTTGCCGGTTAGGGCCTGGTCTTCGTCATATCTGTCAGCCATTCGCACCACTCACCCATCCCATCGCCGGTTTTGGCGGAAACCAAGAAAATTCTGATGCGCTTGTTTAGCTTGAACACATCCTTCCTGACTCGGTCGATATCGAAATCAGCCACCCCAGTGGCCAGCATATCGACCTTGTTTATAAGCATCGCTTTTGCCTTGGCGAAAATCGCCGGGTACTTGGCGGGTTTGTCGTCGCCTTCCGCGACCGACAAGACCGCGATCTTGGCTGTCTCGCCCAACTCGAAGGCCGATGGGCAAACCAGGTTCCCCACGTTCTCGATGAAAATCAAATCGAGGTCGTCTATCGGCAGTTTTTTCAGCGCCTGATTCACCTGCGCCGCGGACAAATGGCACGCACCATCGGTGTTTATCTGAACCGCAGGAGCGCCGGCCTCCCTGATTCGCTCCGCGTCGATTTCGGTTTGAATATCTCCTTCAATGACGCCTATTCGCAATTTACCCTTCAGTTCGGTGATGGTCCTTGCCAGGATAGTTGTCTTGCCTGAGCCGGGCGACGAAATCATATTGAGACACACCTTTTTCTTCGCCTTCAACAGCTCGGCGTTCTTCGCGGCGAATTCCTCATTGGCAATCAATATCTTTTGGCCAACTTTGACTTTCATAGGTCATTGCGTCTCGAACTCTATCTCTTCCAATATCAGCGGCGCATCCGGCAATAGCTCAAAATCATCGCCGCCGCACTTTCCGCACGATGGTTTTGCGATGTCAAACTCAAAGACCTGACTGCACCTCCTGCATTTGCCTTCTATCGGTTTGTGCTCGATATTCAGCTTCAGTCCCTCACACGCCGTGCCCTTCGCAATTGCCTCAAATGCAAACAAAAGCACATCATCGTTAATCGCATTAAGTACCCCGCAGCTAATTGCCGCTGCTATCGGCCTGGCTTTCTGATTCTCGGCCTCTGCCAGTATCGCTCCCAGTACCGCCTGTGCCACCGTCGCTTCGTGCATCAGCAAATCCTCGGCAGCTCGCGCCCGTACGGCATTTGCACAATCCGTCTGCCGCCGATTTTCGTCGCCATCTCTACAGCAGGCGCATTCTCTGTCTTGATAACCTGCCCGATTATTGCCGCATCCCTGCCAAGCGGATGTTTTCTGCAGATATCGACGCACTTACCTGCGTCATCAGCCGAGACAACCGCTACGAACTTGCCTTCGTTGGCGATATTAAGCACGTCAAAACCCAGCATATCCGCCGCCGCCTGCACCACCGGTTTCACGGGAATATCCGCCTCGCTTACTTCGATTGCAAGGATTGTCTGTCTGACAATCTCGTTCAATGTCGCCGCGAGTCCCCCCCGCGTCGGGTCTCGCATAAAATGCACCTGCTGTGTTTGCTCTAACAGAGTACAGGTTAAATCCGCCAGTGGCGCACAATCGCTGGTCAACTTGCTCGCAAAACCGATGTCTTTTCTCTGCGACATTATTGTCATCCCGTGGTCGCCGATTGTACCGTTGATGATAATCTTATCACCGACCTTGATTTTGGCGAAGCCAAGCTCCACGCCCTCTAATCGCACGCCGAGACCCGATGTGGTTATGAAAATCTGATCTGCTGCGCCTTTTTCGACCGTCTTCGTATCACCGGTGACGATATTCACTTTGTTCTCCGCCGCCGTTTTGCCGATGCTGTCCAAAATCTTCTCAAGCAGAGCAAATTCCAGTCCCTCTTCTATAATCAGTGCAAGCGAGATTGCGACTGGCCTGGCTCCCGAAACAGCCAAGTCGTTTATCGTCCCGCACACGGCCAATTTGCCGATGTCACCGCCGTTGAAGAATAATGGCTTTACAACGTAACTATCGGTTGTGAAGCAAATCCGCCCGGATTCCAGGTTCAGTTTTGCGGCATCGGTCAGTTCAGCAAGCGTATCGTTTTTGAATCTCGGAAGAATGTAATTACGGATAAGGTCGTCGCTCAGCCGGCCTCCTCCGCCGTGTGCAAGCAGAATCCGCGGCGGTTCGGTCATCTGGCTTCTCTTTTCCTTTGCCCGTATTTGAACCAGGCAGCGCAGGCCCCTTCCGAACTGACCATACACGGCCCGACCGGTGAATCAGGCGTACATTGTGCGCCGAATAACCCGCATTGCACCGGGTCTATCAGGCCACACAAAATCTCTCCGCAGCGACATCCGGTCGTGTCTTCTTCGGGCTTATCCGTCAAGCCGAAGCGCCTGAATGCATCAAGCCCGCTGTATTGCTCCCGCAGTTTCAATTCGCTCTTCTCAATCTTTCCCAGCCCCCGCCAGTAACCATCTGCCGGCTCAAAACACTCAGCCAGAAGTTCCTGCGCCTTTTTGTTTCCTTCCGCACTTACCGCGGCGGTGTATATCGACGTTACCTCGCAGATTCCATGCGCCAGTTGTCTCGCAATTTCCGCCAATCCCTCGATAATCTGCATCGGCTCGAACCCCGCCACCACACAGGGCCTGCCGAATTTTTCTGCAACCTCCCTGTACGCATTGAAACCGATAATCACACTGACGTGCCCCGGGCACAGGAATGCATCTATCTTGTCGTTCTTTTGCGAAAGCAGCGCCTTCATTGCCGGCACCACTAATTTGTGTCCGCTCAGTACGTACAAGTTGTCGATTCCCTCTGCCGCTGCTTCTTTGACAACAACCGCTGTTGCAGGCGCCGTTGTCTCAAACCCCACGGCCACGAAGACAACCGTCTTGTGCGGATTGTCCCTCGCCAGTTGCAGCGCATCCTCACTGCTCAATATGACCCTGACCTGGGCGGTTGACTGCATTTTCTCCAAAGAAGTGCTTTTCCCCGGCACACGAATCATATCCCCGTATGTGGCGATTATGCAGTCATCTCGCTGGGCGATTTCCAGCACTGCGTCAATGTAGCTCTGGTCGGTTACGCACACAGGGCAGCCGGGACCGGAAAGCAGCTTTAACCCCTTGGGCAGGGTCGTGCGTATCCCATGGCGGAATATCGCCACGGTATGCGTCCCGCAAACCTCCATAATGTTTATCTGCCTGCCTAACTTCTCGCAGGCCGCGTCCATCATCTTCTGTGCCTTGTATATCCTCTCAAGCATATTCCTGTAGTCGCTTACCCCGATACCTTGTTCTGCGTGTCCCTGAACTCATCTATCTCTGCTATGAGCTGCCACGTCTTCTTCGCCTCTTCTTCCGCTATCACCTGTATTGCGAAGCCGGCGTGCACCAACACGATGTCGCCGAGCTTTACCTGCTCAAGCAGAGTGGTCTTGGCGCAAAATTGATTCCCCATCGCGTCAACCACCGCTTTATCGCCTTCCAACTCAACTATCCTGGCTGGTATTGCCAAACACATAATTCGTCTCTCGTTACTCGTTGTTCGTGCTACGCCGACTGATTAACCAGTTTAGCTGCAATCGCCGCCTGGCCGACGGATATTCCGCCGTCGTTGGCGGGAAAATCGCGGTTAAATAATACGCTAAAACCATCCTTCTTCAATAGCGAAATCAGCCGATTTGCCAAAAGTCGGTTGCAGAACACCCCGCCGCTGATTGCAACCGTCTCAATCCTTGTTTTGTCCCTTGCCGCTGTCGCTGTCGCCGCCAATGCCGCCGCAATCGTATTATGAAACTTCGCCGATATTACGCCGCTCGCTGTGCCCGCCTTGATGTCGCCTGTCAGTTGCCGAATCATTTCTCGCAAATCAATCTCAACCACGGGGTCTCCGGCAAGCCCAAATTCATAGCAATCCTCAATATTCGCTTCAGCGAGCGCCTCGAGCGCCATAGGCAACTGTGCCTCGAAGTGATTGTAATTGCCCAGGCCAAGCATCGCAGAGACGGCATCGAAGACCCTGCCCAAGCTCGATGTCGGGACGGTGTTAATTTCTTTGCGGATTTGCTCGCATACAATTTTCTGTTTTGACTGTTCCGGCTCAATTTTCTCTATCAGCCATTGCAGTTTCTTCAAATTAAACTCGCCGCCGTATGCTTGCATCAGAAGTGCAACTGCCGGCCTGATTGGTTCCTTGCTGGCGGCGTCTGCACCGGCTAATGGGTAATATGCCAGATGGCCGAAGCGCTCAAACTTCTGCAAGTCCGCAATCAGGCACTCGCAGCCCCATATTGCGCCATCGGTCCCGTAGCCCGTGCCATCGCACGCAAGGCCAATGACGGGTTCGTCAACGCCATGCTCGACCATCACCGATGCGATGTGCGCCCAGTGATGCTGCACCTCGACGATATTGATTAGTGGCACGGCCATCTTGGCCGTGCCTTCACGGGCTGGAAGCCCGTGCCACGTTCGGGCATATTGGCTCGACAGGTACGATGGGTGCAAATCGCACGCAACCACACTTGGCTCAACCTCAAATAATTCCCGCAGGTGCTCAACTGAACTGACGTAATGATGATAGACCTCAGCATCCTCAAGGTCGCCGATATGCTCGCTGCAGATAATCTGATTCCCCTTTACAAAGCAAAATGTATTCTTCAAGTCCGCCCCCGCCGCAAATATGTCCTCATTGCAGCTTATGTCCGTGAGCAGGGGGGTGGGGACATATCCCCTCGACCGCCGAAGCATCGCCGGCTGCCCATCCACAAAATGCACAATCGAATCATCCACCTGTCTGAATATGTCTCTATCGTGCGTCAAGAACGCATCTGCAACATCCCCTAATTTGGCAATCGCCGTTTCGTTTTTGCAAATCAGCGGCTCATCCGACATATTGCCGCTGGTCATCACTAACACCTTCAACCCTTCGGCAAACAGCATATAATGCAGCGGCGCGTAACAAAGCATAAACCCTAACGTCCCCACGGCCTCTGCAACCGCCGACGCAATCGCCGCACCCTGTTTTTTCGGCATTAGCACAATCGGACTTTCCGGGCTTGTCAGAATCTGCTCGGCGAGTGTATCGACAATCGCATACCGCCTTATTGTTTCCACGCAGTCCGCCATAACCGCAAACGGCTTATGGTCTCTCCTCTTTCTCTGTCGCAGTCGCCGGACTGCCTCATCATTCAGTGCATCCGCCACCAGGTGAAATCCACCCACGCCTTTTATTGCCAGTATCTTACCCTCTCGCAGCAGGCGTGCCGTTTCCGTAATCACCTTGTCGCCGTTTGTCTCTACGGTTTTTCCCTGATTGTCCGTCAGCCAAATCTTCGGCCCACAGGCAGGGCACGCCACCGGCTGGGCGTGAAATCGCCTGTCGCCAACGTCTTCATACTGTTCCTCGCACCGTTTACACATCGAGAAGACCGACATAGTCGTATTGGGCCGGTCGTATGGAATTGTCTTTACTATCGAGTATCTCGGACCGCAATTCGTGCAGTTAATGAACGGGTACCGATACCGAAAATCCTTTGCATCCCGTATCTCGGCAAGGCAGTCGCCGCAGACCGCCACATCCGCCGACACCTCCGACAATGCAGTACCTTGCGATTTGCTCCTGCGGATAACAAACTCCCTCTCATCTTTGAGGGTCTGTATGTCGTGAATTTCACAGGTCTTGATTTTTGCTAATGGCGGTTTGCCCTCGCCTTTCAGTTGTTCAATAAAATCATCGATTTCGCCTTGCTTGCCCTGCAGCTCAATAGTCACGCCCTTGGTATTGTTAAAGACAAAGCCGCTCAGGCCAAGTTGTTTTGCCAAACGATATACGGCAGGCCGAAACCCCACCCCCTGCACCCGCCCCGTTATCAGTATTTTTTTTCGCTTAACCAGGATTCACCATCCCAATATGAATACAAAATCTGTACGTCCCGCCGGGGTGATAGTTTTCGGCAGAATTATACCCACAGGCGTCAGGGATTAAAACGCCTGATTGACGGCGTTTTTTTGTTTGTTAGCGGCGTTTGCCTCTGGTATTATGATTATCAACTGGGGCCATAGCTCAGCTGGGAGAGCGCTTGCATGGCATGCAAGAGGTCGCGGGTTCGATCCCCACTGGCTCCATTGACATATCTTCTTTTCAGGAACAGGTTTATATGCATTCTTGTTTTAGGCATTCTTATTGTATACTACACTTTTGACTACACTTATGGGCTTATTAAACTAATTCTGTGAGTCCGAATTTCAGTCATCTGCTTTGATAGGAAAACTTTCAAGGATTACATAAGCTCTTGGATTTGCTTATCTTAGCACTATGAAAAAGATTTTCTTCTGTTTCTCAATTTGGTCAATTCTGTGAAGACCTCTTACTGAATCAGCAAAGCGCTCTCCGGCTTAGTTGCTCAGGATTTGATGACCTTACCCCGTTTATTGTACCACTACCTGTTAGAGTATCCAGCGTTAATACTATCAAATCCATATTCAATGCGTCACTTTTATATGGGAAATCCGGGTTAAGGTGTCCTTCGAATTACAATGACAATTTTAAAATGGCCGAAAATAAATTTTCATATTGGTTATTACAAAAGCGTTTTTGTGTGCAGCACTATAAAATAGAGAATTTAGCTTTGACAAAGAAATTGATTAATTGTATATTTGAGCAAACGTTCAATGGTGAACATTTGTTTATAATGGGATAGAAATGGCGACAAGTGGTGAAAACTATCTGCTACTGTATAAAATTGCTCATGCTTACTACGTTGATGGTCTGACCCAGGAACAGATTTCAAAACGTCTGGGAATATCAAGACCCAGAATTTCACGCCTTCTTGAACAGGCCCGAAGGGAAAAAATCGTCAATATTACTCTCAATCCTCCATCTGGCGATGCGGCCGATAACGAACATAAAATAGAACAAAAATACGGTCTGGAGGAAGTGGTTATTGTCTCTGTGAGCGATCCGCAGAACCCGGCTTCCGTGGCTCGCGACCTAGGGCCTGCGGCGGCCAAATGCCTGGTTCGGCGCATTTGTGGAAATGAAATTGTCGGAGTTACGTGGGGAACAACAATAATGGCATTGGTTGATGCGATGCCGTCGGTATTCCGGCCTGAAGTTACCATTGTCCAGATAAACGGCGGATTGGGATCTGTTGAAAAACCGGAGCATTCAACCGAACTTGTCCGGCGCCTGTCATTAAAATTCGGTGCCAGATTTAAATTATTGCCTGCACCTGGCATTGTTTCCAACAGGCAGACCGCCGATGCCTTAAAATCGGATAAGCAGATTTCCTGTACGTTGAAGCTGGCAGCCAAATCCGACATAGCGATTGTTGGAATGGGTGTTCTGGCATCCGATTCAGTTCTTATGCGCGACGGCACTATTCTCACACGCAGGGATTCCAGAATGCTCAAAAAGGCAGGTGCAGTTGGTAACATTGCTCTTCGCTATATTGACAAGACTGGGATTTTGCTTGATATGGAGATTAATGAGCGCATCATCGGGCTTACCCTCGAACAGATAAAGCATATCCCTCGCGTTATAGCCATCGCTGGTGGGGAGAAAAAATATGGCGTCATTTGTGCGGCGTTAAAAGGTAAAATACCTGATATTCTTGTTACAGACCATATTACCGCGAAAAAGTTACTTGAAGAGAAAGGTTAGTTTTAAGAAATACTCTGAATTAAGACCGACATTTTTGGAGGTATTTAGGATTATGAAGATGATTGCCAAAGTGATGGTGATTTTTGCTGTGGCTGTATTGATATTGACATTGAACGGCTGCAAAAAGACAAAAGATACGAGAAAGGACAAACAAATAACTATATGCTTTGCGTTTCAGGACCTAGAGACGGAGTTCTGGGTGGCCGGCCACAAAGCCATTACGGAAACCCTGCGGAAAAAGGGCATCAAGGTGATTGAACGCAACGGTAACAAGGATGCCAACAAACAGCTTGAGCAGGTAAGAGACGCCATTGCTCAGGGCGTTGATGGAATCATTATAATACCGCAGGACGGCGAAAGCGCTTTGACCATAGTAGGCGAAACCAATAGGGCTGGCATTCCCATTGCCATTTTCAATCGGCCGCCTACGAATGACAGCAATCCAGCACTGGTGATTGTGGCAGACAACGAGAAAATCACGGAAAAGGTGGTTTCGTATATGGCCCAGGAAGCTGGAAAACTGGGCAGAAAGGCAACGCCGCTGATTCTGGTCGGCAACTTGGGCGACCGCAATGCTATTGCCAGGCGACAGGGTTTTTATAATGTCATCAACAAGAATCGTGACCTGTTCAACTCTGTGATAGAGGTTCCCACAAAGTGGAATGCAGTTACTGCACAGGCCAATCTCGAAGCTGCTTTACAGTCCAATCCTAATGTTGATTTTGTTTTTACATCGTCGGACTTTTTATACCCTCAGGTTCGTGCAGTGTTGGAGCCGCTGGGCAAATGGAAAAAGAGAGGTGATCCCGGACATGTGATACTTGGTGGTCTTGACGGGGACTCGACTGCCTGCCGGCTGATGAAGGAAGGCTATGTGGATGGCACAGGTGTGCAGGACCTGTTCTATGAGGCCGATGCGATTATGAATGCTCTTTTGGAAGCGATTGCCGCGGGCGAGAAGACGCCCAGAAAATGGATGGACGACCCTGGTTTTGCCCTGACGCAGGACAATATGGCACAGAAGGAAATGGATATGTGGGGCTGCAGGCTGCTGTCTGAAAAGCAGTAGCCCGAGATAGTCTGTCAAAATGGAAAATGATTCTGTTCTATGTGGTGGAATATCCTTTATTTAAGGAGGAAAGTTTTTGAGTCTGTTGCAATCAGAGAAAACAGCTGTTCAGCCGACCTGGGGCAAAAGCAGCCGATGGGTGCTGCGACACCTGCTGTTTTCTGAAAACTTTATACTTTACCTGAGCATGCTGTATTTTTTGGTTCTTTGCATATTTATTCCAAGAATAGCCAGCATGCAGAATATCAGTAACATTTCCTCGAATATGTGGCCTTTGCTTGCCGTTGTGATAGGACAGATGTTTGTTTTGATATTAGGAGGGATTGACCTGTCGCAGGCGTCAATTATGGCGGTAACAAGCGTGGTAGGCAGTATTTTGATGACGTCTGAACTTGACCCGGTATTGTTTGAAAAGAACCCGTTGTGGGGGATTGTTTTGTCGGCGGAGGGTGGACCTTTAGGTGGTAGCGTGTTGGCAGTTCCATTAGGAGTTTTAGCGATGCTGGTGGTTGGGTCGCTGATAGGTTTGCTGAACGGGACAGCGGTTGCTAAGTTTAAGATGCCGCCTTTTATGGTAACATTAGTTTCGATGATTTTTTTCAGCGGACTGGCGATATATCTGACGCGGTCGGAAAATATAACACATTTGCCTGGTGCTTATATTGCAATCGGTAAAGGAGGGATTGGTTCTGTTCCTTATTCGTTTTTTGTGACATTATGTTTGGCGGTGTTTGCATATATTATTTTGAGTCGGACTATATTTGGCCGTTGGCTTTATGCGACAGGTAAGAACATCAGGACATCTATTGTCTCGGGCGTTCCAACAGAGAGGGTTACTATACTCGGGTATGTTTTCAGTGGTTTTTGTGCGGCGGTGGCATCGGTGTTGTACTCGGCTAGGCTGGAAGGAGGGAGACCGACCCTGGGAGAGAATATGCTGCTGGATATTATAGGTGCAGCGGTGATAGGTGGGATAAGTTTGTTTGGAGGTAAAGGCAAGGTGAAATGGGCTGTGTTCGGCGTATTGTTCTTTATTTTGCTTTCGAATTCTTTGAATATGCTTAATGTTTCATTTTTTACTGTCCAGATAGTCAAGGGCAGCTTCATTCTGCTGGCGGCGCTTATTGATGTAACACGCAACAGGTTATTGGCACAATAGACAAATAGATGAAAAGGTCGTTTGTTATGAGTACAAGTATTCTTGAGTTTGAGAATATCAGCAAAAGCTTCTTCGCCGTTCAGGCACTGAAAGGTGTGAATTTGAAATTGATTCAAGGGCACATTTTTGGTCTTGTCGGAGAAAATGGGGCGGGGAAAACAACATTGATGAACATTCTGGGAGGTGTTTCTCGGCCGGACGAGGGCATAATGAAATTAAAAAGTAAAACTTATGCTCCGAAAAATCCTGCAGATGCCAAAAAGGCCGGCATTGGATTTATTCATCAGGAACTGAATCTTTTTATGAATCTGAGCATCGCAGATAACATCTTCATTGATGGATTTCCGCGCTATGGTATAGCAGGATTAATAAATAAGAAAAAGACCAAAGAAAAAACAAAAGGATTATTAGGGTCGGTCAATATAGAGCTTTCACCGGATATCCTGCTTGAGAGACTTTCGCCAGGTGAACGTCAGTTAGTTGAAATCGCCAAGGCATTGAGTTTCGATGCGGAGATTATCATTTTTGATGAGCCGACGACATCGCTGACAGCGAAGGAGACTGAAAGACTTTTTAGTATTATCCGGCGTTTGCAGGCAGAGGGGAAATCAATTATCTATATTTCTCACAATCTTGGGAACGTTTTACAATTAGCCGATGATATTGCGGTAATTAAGGACGGGTCGGTTGTGGCTACGGGGGGGAGGGCTGAATTTAGCGTCAGCCGAATTATATCGCAGATGGTTGGGCGTGATATTAATCAAATTTATCCGGCCCGGACGGCAAAGGCTACAAGCGAGGTGGCCCTGGAGGTAAAAGAATTAACACAGAGAGGTATCGTTAAGGATATTAATTTCACTCTGTACAAAGGTGAGGTTGTGGGAATGTTTGGCCTGATGGGGTCGGGAAGAACTGAACTTGCGCGAATGATTTTTGGGCTTGATTCCTTTGAGAGAGGAATGGTTATTGTGGATGGTAAAGCGCAAAGTTCGTTTTCGCCTGAAAATTGCATCCGGCAGGGAATGGCTTTTGTTACTGAAGATCGTCGTGAGGAAGGGCTGCTAATGGAAGCGACAGTTGTTGATAATGTGAGTCTTGTGTCGCTTCGTGAGTATAAACGGCGGATCGGTTTTGGGGTTGTGGACAAAAATCGCATACGTGGGTCGGTACAAGATGTTGTTAAGAGACTGCAAATTAAAAGTGGACCTATCGAGCGGGACTTGGCTAAAAATTTAAGTGGAGGGAACCAGCAAAAGGTGGTAATTAGCAAATGGCTTATGTCAAAGCCGTCGGTGTTCATAATGGATGAGCCAACGCGAGGGATTGATGTAGGTGCCAAATACGAAATATACAGCATTATTAATGATTTGGCTGCGCAGGGCGCTGGAATTTTATTCATATCCGGTGAACTTGAAGAATTGATGGGCAATTGCGATCGGATTTGGGTGATGAGTAAAGGCGAAATTCAAGGGCATTTCGGTCGCGAAGAATTTGACGAAAAGCAGATTCTTCACGCGGCATTTAAGGGACATCGTGAGCACGTTGCTGCTGATGAGAGGTAAAAATAAAAAGTATGGTTAAAAGCAGCGAAAAGTTGATGGGATTACTGTTGCGGAATGCGCCGGTGATTTTGTTTGTCGTTGTGTTTGTGGTGTTTGGCGTTTTATCGCCACGGTTCTTTGCATATCAGAACATCGAGAACATTGTCAAACAAGCATCCTATATCGGCATTGTTGCGGTAGGTATAACGTTTGTTCTTTTGACTGCGGGCATTGATTTGTCGGTTGGTTCGAATATGTATCTATCTGCGGTTGTTGCGGGGCTTTTGATTAAATATTTTGGGGCACCTGTGTGGGTAGCGTTGTTAGCGTGTCTGGCGGTGGGATTTGTTTTTGGAGCTTTTAACGCGTTTGCAGTCACTAAGCTAAAGATTATTCCATTTGTGGTGACGCTTAGTACACTGGTTGCAGGTCGAGGGTTGGCGTTGTTGTTGACGAAGTCCAGAGCAGTTGGATTTCCGGAGGAAGTCATTAGGATAGGTTCGGTGCGGTTGTTTGGGATTGTTCCCCTGCCGATAGTAATTTTTGCTGTTGTTGTTTTTTGTGCATACATTTTTTTAGATAGGACTCAGCTTGGTCGTCAGATATATGCGGTCGGAAATGATATCGAGGCAGCAAAAAAGGCAGGAATCAATACTGATTTTGTGCGGACGGTCGTATATATGGTAAGCGGCATATTGGCTGCTTTGGGTGGATTTGTCTCTGTGGCGCAATTGGGGATTATCAATGCAGGTTTTGGGAAAGATGCTGAATTTGACGCAATTGCAGCATCTGTCCTTGGTGGTGCGAGTTTATTTGGCGGCATTGGGACAGTCTTTCCGGGCACAGTATTAGGGTCGGTTTTAATTCAGATGGTGTCAACCGGACTTGTTTTTGCTCAGGTGGACCTGTATCTTCAGCCGTTAATTGCGGCGGCGATTATTTTTATAGCGGTTTTCCTGGATAGTTTCAGGAGCGGAAAGTTAGAAATATTAAGACGCCGCAATATCAGAATAGAAGAAACATAAGCTGTTTTGGAGTAGTGAGATGACAAAACGAAATGCAGAGAATTTGGTTAAAAGAGCTAAAGAGGTCATTAAACGCGAAGCCGAGGCTGTTGCCGCAATTTGTGACCAGTTAGATGTAAATATTAAGGATATTGTGGATATTTTACTTAACTGCAAGGGGCATATATTAGTTGCTGGAGCAGGGACATCAAGAGCTGTTGCTCAACGATTTGCGCATCTATTGGCCTGTTGTGGTGCGCCGGGTTTAGCTGTCAATGCAGCCGATGCTCTCTGCGGCGGGGCAGGGGCGATAAAACAAGGTGATGTGGTATTTGCCATTTCAAAAGGAGGACACAGTAATGATATCAATCGCTTCATCGAGGTCGCCAAATCAAGAGGTGCAAAAATCATAGCGCAGACTGAAAATCCAGATTCCCCTTTGGCAAAGATGAGCGATGCTGTTTTCCAGATTAAAACAGTGGGTGATGTAGATCCTTATGGAATGATTGCTACAGGATGTTCGATAGTCAACAGTGCTGCCACAGATGTGTTATGTATTTTATTATTGGAATTAAGCGGCTATTCGAAAGAACGATTTAGCGTGACTCATCCGGAAGGAGCAGTCGGCAAAAGAATAGCTGACGAGAAAAGACTTCGAGGGAATGTCAAATGAGAGCTGCACTATTAGTTGGAGCACAAAAGTTTGAATTAACAGAAGTCGATGGTCCGGTTTTGCCGGATGATGGTTTGATAGTTGATATCAAGGCCTGTGGAATATGTGGCTCGGATATCCGACGATGGTGTGAGGGGCCGCCTGATGCCGGCGGTATTATACCCGGTCATGAAGCAGCCGGCATCGTCAGCCAAGTTGGAAAAGACCTGAGAGATTTTCAAGTCGGCGATAGGATTGCAATTGCTCCGGACGTCCATTGCGGAAAGTGTTACTATTGTAAGTTGGGAAAATTCAACCTGTGTGATAATTTAATACTTGTGGGAATAACACCAGGTTATCCAGGAGGATTTGCCGAAAAGCTCGCGTTGACAGGTGATATTTTGACAAATGGTATTGTACACAAAATGCCTGAGGAATTATCATTTCTTGATGCAGCTTTATCAGAACCTTTATGCTCGGTGATTGCGTGTCACGAAAAGGCTCAGACGCATGGAGGGCAAACGGTTTTAGTTATGGGAGCAGGGCCTATTGGTTGTCTGCATATTGTCATCGCAAAATCAAAAGGGGCTCGAGTTATTGTCTCAGAGCCTAATCATAAAAGACGTCAAATGTCTGAGGTATTCGATCCGGATTTGGTGATTGATCCGTCAAACGAGGATTTGGCAAAAATAGCAGCTGACTATACAAATGGAATCGGCCCGGATATTATCATTTGTGCAAATACTTCGGCTGTGACACAGGCCCATGCCGTAGAAATCGTTAGAAAAGCAGGCAAGGTCATGCTCTTTGGGGGACTTCCTAAAGCAAATCCACTGACAACATTAAATGGCAACAAAATTCATTACGGTGAAATCGAAGTCATCGGCAGCTTTTCTTATTATCCAGATGTGCACATAAGGGCCCTGGATCTTCTTAGTAAAAAAGTGATTCCCACAGAGAAATTGATTACACATAAATTTTTTCTTGAAGAGATAAACAAGGCTTACCAGATTGCTTCGAGCAGAGAAGGATTAAAAGTAGTAGTGACAGTATAAGGAAAGGCGAAATATGATAGGGTTAAACGGCGAATTAGCAGCGAGAGAAAAAAACGGCAATCCCGTACGAGTAGGGTTAATCGGTGCTGGCCAAATGGGAGTCGATGTCATAGCAACAACAAAGATGATGAAAGGTATTGAAATTGTTGTCGTGGCCGATATCAATATTGACCGTGCACAAAGTGCATATAAAGTCGCACTGATCGATTGTAACACAATAGAAGCCGAAACGGCTGAAAAGGCCGACGAATTTGTCAATCAAAACAAGCGAGTTTTTACCAGTGATTATCGAGTTGTCACGGATATGAGAAATGTTGACGTAATGCTCGAAGCCACAGGTGTGCCCGAAGTCGGTGCAAAGGCAGCTTTACATTCAGCGAAGAATGGCCAGCACCTTGCAATGATGAATGTTGAAACCGATATTACTGTTGGTCCTTTATTGAACTGGTATGCTAAAAAGAAAGGCGTACTTTATGCCTTGGCGGCCGGAGATGAACCGGCTGCCTGTAAAGAACTTTTCGATTTTGCTCAATCCACAGGTTTCACCATTGTTGCAGCGGGAAAAGGGAAAAACAATCCGTTAGACCGATACGCAAAACCCACTGATGAAAAATGGGCAACTGAAGCTGCTCGCAGAGACCTCAGCCCCAATATGCTTATCGAGTTTGTAGATGGCAGCAAAACGATGATTGAAATGGCCGCTGTCTCGAATGCAACCGGACTTGTGCCCGATATACGTGGGATGCATGGTCCAAAAACAACTCGTGATAAGCTGAATGAGATTTTTGCCTTAAAACATGATGGAGGTATTCTAAGCAAATCAGGTGTTGTCGATTACGGCATCGGTGGAATTCACCCCGGTGTGTTTCTTGTCGTTACAACCGAGCATCCTCGCTTGCGACAGGCTCTTGTCTACCGTGATATGGGTAAGGGCCCTTATTACACATTATTCAGGCCTTACCATTTGTGCAGCATTGAAGTTCCGCTGACGTGTGCGATGCTCGTTATAAGAAATAAATCCAATATGGAGCCTTTGGATAAACTTTCTTCAGAGGTTTTTGCGGTGGCTAAGCAGGATCTACAGACTGGTACAGTATTGGATGGCATTGGGGGCCAATGCTTCTACAGTCTTATTGATGAATACGAAACAGCAAAACAGGAAAACCTGCTTCCAATCGGGCTCGCAAAAGGTGCAGAATTAGTCAGGCCTGTCAAAAAGGATTCGCCAATCACCTTAGAGGATGTCAAACTATATGGGCCTTCGACAATTCTTGAACTTCGAAGAATACAAGATAAATGGATGGAGGGACAAATTAATGAGGAAGATTTAACAACATCAATCGACAAATTGGCGGATAGTTGATTTTTTGAAGTTTTACTATAATCGAAAGGCAGAGTATTGTTTAATGATAAGGCCAAAGTATTTGGAGGATAAATTTATGCGGAAATTGACATTGGCAGTTATTTTTGGCAATCGTGATTTTTTCCCGGATGGATTAGTGACGGAAGCTCGTAAGGATATCACGAAAATATTCAACGAGATGAACATTGAGCCTGTTATGCTTGATGATAAAGCTACGAACCTTGGAGGTGTCGAAATCTGGGAAGATGCCAAGAAGTGTGCAGCTCTTTTTAAAAAGAATAGTGATAAAATAGATGGTGTTCTTGTAGTGCTGCCCAATTTTGGAGATGAAAAAGGTATAGCTGATACAATCAAGCTTTCCGGTCTTGATGTACCTATCTTTGTCCAGGCTTATCCGGACAATCTTAAAGAATTAACGGTTGAGCGCAGAAGAGATGCGTTTTGCGGAAAGATTTCTGTTTGCAATAACCTTTATCAGTACGGCTATGCCTTTACAACCACCAAGGATCATACAGTTCTACCGACTGATGAGTCCTTTAAGAATGAATTAAACAGATTTATGGGTGTTTGTCGTATTGTTAAAGGCTTAAAGAATGCGAGGTTGGGGGCGATTGGAGCAAGACCTGGGGCATTTAATACCGTGCGTTACAGCGAAAAACTCCTGCAGGCCTACGGTATCAGTGTTGTGACCGTTGATTTGTCCGAAATGTTCGACCCGGCTCGAAAGCTCGAAGATGCCGACCCAAAAGTAAAAGATAAAATTGCAGGTATTAAGGATTACATTGATACGAAAAACATTCCTGATGAAGCTCTCATTAAGATGGCAAAGCTCTCAGTGGTTATCGATCACTGGATGGCGGAGAATGATATAACTGCTACAGGAATTCAATGCTGGACATCAATCCAGGCAAATTATGGTGTCAATGCATGTACCTTAATGAGCATGATGAGCGAAAAATTATTACCCAGTGCATGTGAAGTGGATGTCACCGGCGTAGTATCAATGTATGCTCTTCAGTTAGCTTCCGTAAAACCCAGCGCATTGGTCGATTGGAATAACAATTATGGCACCGACCCGAACAAATGTGTTTTGTTCCACTGTGGCAATTGGGCACGCTGTTTCTTTAAGAAGTGCAAAATGGCTTCTGCCGAGATACTGGGTACGACCCTGGGTCAGAAAAACACATACGGTGCAGTTGCTGGTAGAGTCCCTGCCGGTCCTATGAGTTTTGCAAGAATAACTACCAACGATTGTGAAGGAGTTATTCGCAGCTACATTGGCGAAGGAATGTTTACTGATGATCCTCTCGATACATTTGGCAGCAGGGCAGTAGTGGAAGTCCAAGGGCTTCAAAAGTTATTGCAGTATATTTGTCAGAATGGTTTTGAACATCATGTGGCTATAAGTAGTTCACGGTCAGCAGAAATACTGGCTGAGGCATTCGGAAATTACTTCGGTTGGGAAGTGTATCATCACAATATTAATGGAAAGTAGAGCCAGATGTCGGTAATAGCTTTGGATATAGGTACAACTGGCTGTAAGGCAATTGTTTTTGATGCGCAAGGCAAAATATTAGGCGCAGCTTCAAGGGAATATCCTATCTTAACCCCAAAACCAGCCTATGCAGAACAGGATGCTGAACTTGTCTGGCAATTTGCAATGGAAGCGTTAAAAGAATCAATGCAAAAAAGCTCGGATAAATCTCCCAAAGCAATGGCGCTTTCCGTACAGGGTGAAGCTGTCATTGCGGTTGACAAAAACGGAAAGGCACTGCGAACTGCGATTTTGGGTATGGACACAAGAACAACTGCTCAAAATAACTGGTTAAAAGACACCTTTGGCGAGGTAGAATTATTTCATCAAACCGGTATGCCTTGTCACACCATCAATACGCTACCGAAATTGCTCTGGCTGAAAGACACTCAGCCTGGAATTTTTGATAAGGCCGAACAGTTTCTGCTTTATGAAGATTTTTTTATACGACGTTTTACAGGTCAAGCAGTAATAAGTCACTGCCTTGCATCACGAACTCAAATGTATGACTTGAATAAAGGCAAATGGGCAAGCGATATCCTTGAGAAATGCCAGATTGATGAATCAAAGCTGGCACCACTGGCACCGGAAAGAGGAGGAGTTGTTGGAAATCTTCGAAAAGATTTGGCCAATGAGCTTGGCCTTGCAGGGGAGCTGCTTATGGTTAGCGGTGGTCACGACCAAGCCTGCGCTGCATTAGGTAGCGGAGTCATTGAGCCCGGCCTTGCAATGGTCTCAACTGGCACAGCCGAAGTTGTTGAAGTTGCGATGAAAACACCCAACTTGGCTGAAGATTTACAAAAGGGAGGTATTTCTATTTATCGTCATACTGTGCCGGGATTATATATTGCAATGACGCTGAATCACAGCGGTGGCTTGCTTCTTCGTTGGTTCCGTGATACGTTTTGCAAATGGCAGATTGAACAGGCAAAAAATTTAAGTGAGGACGTTTATGATTTGATACTCAAAGATGCACCCAAGATACCTACCGGAATCTATGTTTTGCCTCATTTTGCAGGCAGCGGCACACCCTCGCTTGATACAAATTCAAAAGGAGCAATCTTGGGATTGACCTTTGCTGCTGATTTGCCCACAATTGCCAAGGCCATCCTTGAAGGCCTGACATTTGAGTTGCGGATTAATCTCGCCCTCTTAAAAAACGCGGGTGTAAACATTCAAAAAATGTTCGCCGTTGGTGGCGGAGCAAAAAGCATGCTCTGGCTGCAACTCAAAGCAGATATCAATAATATAACCCTGGCCATTCCAAAGGTCACGGAAGCAGCTTGTTTAGGTGCAGCGATACTTGCCGGAGTTGGAGTAGGCATATATTCTGATTACCAGACTGCAATAAAAAGTGTTTTGCAAATATCAGATACCGTATTACCAATAGACGAGAACTACAACGCCTATCAGCAATATTATGAAACATACAAACAGATATATCCGATGTTGGCCCAACTGTATCACATCAGGTACAAGCATTCATAGCTAAGACCATTTTTACTTTCAAGACCATCAAAACATCAAGCGGCCCTTTCGCCAAAAAACTGACCTTGACCCCTATTTTGATACTTTTAACCAATTACCAATAGGCAACTGCTCAACCGCTTCGCGTAAGACAGGATCAACATTCGCATAGACTTTGTTCGTCAGTATTGGCGATGAATACTCCAGCAATCTCTGAGTTACCGCAGTAGAAACTCCATTCTGTGCCAGCAAAGAGCCAAACGTCTTCCGCAAATCATGGAATTTCAAATCAGCCAATTCAGCCTCTTTACAAATCTTACGTCGTTTCTTATGGTTGAATTTGGTTTGAAATAATTTTTCTTGGCCAACATAGTGCTGGTTGCCAACTGGCTGATTGAGAAAGGCGTCGATGAAAAGGCGAATTGGATTCGCCAGGAGTTCCTCACGGGGACGGCAATAATGGTGATAATGGCACTGCTGATATTGCTGGTAAACCCGAGGAGCAGCAGTAGGGCATCTGGCTTGATTCGGAGATGTGCTGTCTGTGACAAAACCCTGATGGGAAATGCGAGCTATTGCTCCGAGTGCGGGAGCAGGGTATAGTAACAAAAGTGTAGTGCGGATGTCAGAGATCGCCTTGCATCCGCGTTTGTAAGTGTAGCCTTTAGCAAGCGTTCTGAACGCGGGCATTTTTGACTACACTTTTCTACACTTTTGCGGCTGTATTTGAGGGTATTTAAGGTGTTTTATTGAGTTTGGCAGATTTCACAAGTTCATTATTTGCAGTAATTTGCGGATTTCAGCATCTTTGCGACATGGCATGGCATGCAAGAGGTCGCGGGTTCGATCCCCACTGGCTCCATTGTCGTCATCAGGCACACTTGGGATGTTTATGAGAGTTGGGCGACGGAGAACGCGGGGCGGCCGGGTCGGGAAACTGGCGGCATTATGCTCAGGACGGCTATAGCCGGTCGTAATCGTCCACGGTTACGCGTTTGCCTATCCACCTGAATTTCTTCTGGATGTCCTTGTACATCTGACGTATCTCGGTTTTTGTCCCGGTGAAGCTGCATTTCAGGCAGGCGTATTTTCCGTTTTCGTATGACATTACGACGTCTATCTCACGGTTGAAACAGACGGGACATCGCATTGTCATTTGATGGCTTTTAGGTATAGGCATATTCGACTCGTCTCCCCCGGCTTCATCGTCCGGGTTAATGTAAACGTGTAATAGGGACTGAAAATCAGTCCTTCCGTAATAGTTCCAATCCAGCGTTTGCCGTCGGCGGGCTTGAAGCCGACAACGGTCTTGATTGGCGGTATTGTCGCCTGCACGTACTTCACCTTTTCGCAAGACAGCGACTGGCGCCTGTACTTGTATTTAATGTTCTTACGCGGATTACCGTCGATGGACAATTTTACGGCGCTCATATCCTGCGGATACTCGGTGACGCCATAGCAGCCCTTGAAGTATTCGGTGATTTCAAGCTGCTGGTTTGCGCTTCCCTCAATGGAAATCAGCTCGCGTTCGATAATCACTTCGCCGGGTTTTTCAAACAGGAATCGCATTCGCAGCGTGGCGGCAACTTTGCCGCTGAACCTGACCTTGGCGGGCTTGCTTACAAATCCCCGCTGCTTTTCGAAGACCTCGTCACACTTGCATTCAACGTCGGCAAGGTCCACTTCGGCGCCATCGTGCCTGAGAATCGCCGTGGTTCGTGAACCGTCGAAGCAGTGGTTCAGATAGCCCGAGCGGTGCTGGGAATGAATCAGGTAAGGGTAGCTGCCGAACATTCCGTGCGAGCCGTCCGGCCCGGTGGTTACCGGGACCTGCGATATGTACGGCCGAAGGTCGCCGATGGAGCAACCCTGGAAGAAGTCAACCAGCACACGCATATAAGGGTCGAGGTACCAGAAGTAGTGCTTGCCGCTGCCGTAGAGAATTTCCTTGGCCAAAGCGACCTCGCGATGGTTGACGGGGAATTTCTTTCGGAACCAATTGCCGAATTCGTCCATTGTCTGAACCTGCGCCTCGCCCTTGTCAACGAGGGACTTAATGTATTCAAGCTGCTGTCTATTTCCCCATCTCTATTTCTGACTCGAACCTCA